>BQJX01000039.1 GCA_021604925.1 Gemmatimonadota bacterium | reverse complement strand
CGCGATCTGCGTCGCGCCGGGGTCTGCTGCGAGGTGTCCACGGCCGGCGGCGGATTCGGCAAGCAGTTCAAGGCGGCGGACCGTCGCCGCGCGCGCTTTGCGGTGGTACTCGGCGAAGACGAAATGAAGAAGGGCATCGCGTCGGTGAAGGAACTCTCCACCGGCGAACAAACCGAAGTGGCGCGCGACAATCTCGCGGCGCACTTGCTCGCGGGGAGGGAGCCGGTCTCCGCCCCGCTCGGGGGAAGCACGGAATGAAGCTCAGCACCCGACTTCGCACGCACGTCTGCGGCGCGGTCACGGACGAACTCGTCGACACGCAGGTGTCCCTTTGCGGCTGGGTTCGCCGATCGCGCGATCACGGCGGCGTGATCTTTGTGGACCTGCGCGACCGGTACGGCGTGATCCAGGTGGTCTTTCGCGGCGAGAACCAGGGCGGGGATGCTGCCATTCGCGACCTGGCCAAGGCGCTGCACGCCGAGGACTCCATTCGCGTGGAGGGTCAGGTGGTCCGGCGTTCCCCGGACACGGTCAACGACCAGATGGCGACAGGACAGGTGGAGGTGGTGGCGTCGTCGCTGCGCGTCCTGAACCAGGCGCCCGCGGAGCTTCCGTTCCCCGTGGAAGGCGAAGTGGCGAACGAGGAGCTTCGCCTCAGGCATCGCTACCTGGATCTGCGTCGCGATGCGCTGCAGAAGACGTTTGCGCTGCGTTCCCGCGTGACGCTGGCCGCGCGCAACCATCTCATCTCGCAGGGATTCCTGGACATCGAGACGCCGATGCTGGTGAAGCGCACCCCGGAGGGCGCGCGCGACTATCTGGTGCCCAGCCGCGTGCACCCCGGCGAGTTCTACGCGCTGCCGCAGTCGCCGCAGCTGTACAAGCAGATCCTCATGGTGTCCGGCTTTGACCGGTACTTCCAGCTCGCTCGCTGCCTGCGCGACGAGGACCTGCGCGCCGATCGCCAGCCGGAACACACGCAGATCGATCTGGAAATGAGCTACGTGGACGAGGAAGACGTGTTCGAGCTGGTCGAAGGGCTCGTGTCGCATCTCTGGAAGGACGCGCTGGACGTGGACGTTCCGCGCCCGTTCCCGCGCCTCACCTACGCCGAGGCGATGGAGAGCTACGGCACGGACAAGCCGGACCTGAACTGCGGCCCCGCGTTCTTCGAGGCGGCGGATCTCGCGGAGCAGTCGTCGTCGGATCTGTTCCGCGGCGTTCGCGCGCGCGGCGATCGGATGAAGGGGTTCCGCGTGCCCGGCGGCGGCGAGTGGTCGCGGCGCATCATCGACGAGCTGGGCGAAGTGGCCGGCCGGGGCGGAGCCAAGGGTCTCGCGTGGATGAAGGTAGCCGACGGCGAACTGTCCGGCGGCGTGGCCAAGTTCTTCGGCGACGTGGCCACCGCGTTGGTCGAACGCTCGGAGGCCCAGTCCGGAGACCTGTTGCTCTTCGTAGCCGGCAGCGAGAAGGTCGTGAACACCTCGCTGGACCTCGTCCGCCGCGAGGTGGGCAAGCGCCGAGGCTGGACCGAGGGCAAGCCGCCCGCGTTCCTGTGGGTCACGCGCTTCCCCGTGTTCGAGCGGGACGAGGAGGCCGGCGGCTGGACGGCCTGCCACCACATCTTCACGATGCCGCACGACGACTGCGTGGACACGTTCGACCAGGAACCGGAAAAGGCGGTCGGCAAGCTGTACGACCTGGTCCTGGACGGCACGGAACTCGGCTCCGGGAGCATCCGGATCCACCGGCGGGACCTGCAGCTGCGCGCGCTCGCCGTCGTGGGCGTGGACGAGGCCAAGGCCGAGGAACGCTTCGGGTTCCTGCTGCGGGCGTTCGACCACGGCGCCCCGCCGCATGGCGGCATCGCGCTGGGCCTGGATCGAATCATCATGCTGATGACCGGGCGCTCGTCGCTGCGGGACGTGATCGCCTTCCCCAAGACGAACCGCGCCATCTCGCCCATGGACGAGTGCCCGTCCCCCGTGGAACAGCAGATCCTGGACGACCTGCGGGTGTCCATTCGGAAGGACCCGCCACAGTCCTGACCGGCCCGTCGACGTGCCGGCTGCGCCCCGCGCGTGGGGCCGCCGATTCGCCGTCCCGCCTTGACTTTCCAAGGCGGCATGATAGCTTCACCCACGAACCCACTCGATTTGATCGAGAAAGGAGGTGCGGGCCGATGTCCGCCAAACCCCTTCGCAGGATCGGTCTGCTTCTCGCAGCTTCGACCTTTGCACTGACGAGCGCCGGTTGCGGATCCAATCCGCCCTGCGAAACGGACCTTGCTGCCGTGGATGCGGCACGAGGCGCCGCCAAGACCGCGGAGAGCAAGTTGACCGCGGCCAAGACGCAGCAGGCGGATCTGCAAACGCAGATCGACGCCGAGAAAGCCAAGCAGGCGGAACTGGCCGCTCGGAAGGCCGAGCTGGAAGCCAAGATCGCAGAGCTGCAGAAATGAGCGGCGCGGGGAGGAGTGTCATGAACGCACGGAACATTCTCCGGTCACTCGCCACGTTCGTCGCGGTGGGAGTACTCGCCACCGGCGTGGCCGGCGCGCAGAGTTGGGACACGCCCAGCGGCAAGTATCTCACGGAAGAAGAGTACAAAAAGCTCTCCGGGGATGAGGCGCTGGAGTACTGCGAAAAGCTGGCCCAGGAGATCGACATCCAGAACGACAACGCCGCCACCGCGAACTCCATGCTCAGCGACATCGATGCGGAGATCAACGCGTTGCGGGCGGAAGTGTCGCGCGCCAAGGCCGGCACGGATCCGCTGGCGGCGGATGTGGCCCGTCTGGAAGCCATGCTGAAGGACCTGCAGGACCTGCCGCGGTCGTACACGGTGGTTCCCGGGGACTTCCTCATCAAGATCTCCAAGATGCGCCGGATCTACGGAGACGGTTCGCACTGGAAGCGGATCTATCGCGCGAACAAGGGCGACATCAAGAATCCGAACCTGATCTACCCGAACCAGGTGTTCCTGATTCCGCGCGGCATGCCCAGCCGTCACACGGTGCAAGCGGGTGAGTCGCTGCGGATCATCGCCGGGTACTCGGAAGTCTACGGGGACCGGAGTCAGTGGGAGCGTCTGTACGATGCGAACACCGGCACCATCGGCGGCGATCCGAGCCTGCTGCTCCCGGGCATGGAGCTGTCGATTCCGCGCTAGACCGTCCGCGCCGAACCGTCTGCGCTGGACCGGGATCGCTGCTCCGAATTGTGCTACCCCCGTGGTTTCGGCTGCGGGGGTTTTTTCCTCCCCGAGTCAGGGAGAAACCGATGTCCGACGACACCGTGCTCCTGGAGACCTTCACCAGCGAGATGGACGCCAACGTGGCGCAGTCCGTCTTGATGGCGGCGGGGATCGAGTCGCACATCATGACCGATGACGCCGGCGGAGCGCTCCCCGGCCTCCAGATCGAACGCGGCGTGAAGCTGTTCGTGCGCGCCGCGGACGAGGCCCAGGCGCGCGAAGCACTGCGCTCTTGACTCGGCCGGGTCGGATGCCTAGGGTGGAATCAGCCCCCCGTAGGGGGAGCCACGTGAGCCCTCGGGCCGCGATAGAAGGGGCCTCGTCCCGCCTTCTCACGGCGACGATGGGGCCCTTTCCAATGCGCCCCTCCGGATCGTCGCGCGAACGGTAACGGCTTCCGGGGTGCGGCGCTCGGCCCGCATCGGGCCCAGGGCGGCCCAGAAGCCGTTTCCGCGCAAAGGTACCTCCGGACTGGAAACTTCCGGGTAAGTTGCCGATGATAGTGGATCGGGAGCACCCGGGCCCGGCCCGGGCGCACGGCAACCAAGGAGCTTGATTGAACGAGCAGGCATCCCGGCGGATCGAGCTGGGTGACCTCCCACCGGTCAGCGTCTTCGGTCAGAACGACGCGAACCTACGCATCATCCGGGACCTCTACGGCGCCCGCGTGGTGGCGCGCGGCACCGAGATTCTCCTCGATGGCCCGCCCGCCGAAGTGGGCGCGCTGGGCGAGATCTTCGACCACCTCATGTCCGTCGCGCGGCAGGGCCGCTGGGTCAGCCCGTCCGACGTGCGCTACGCCATCCGCATGGTCCGCAACGAGAACGGCCAGGCGCTGAGCGTCCTGAACGGCGACGCTCCCACGCTTCGCCCGTTCCACGGTCTCCGCAAGGAGATCGGACCCAAGACCGTGAACCAGGCCGAGTACCTGGGCGCGATCGAGGACGGCGACATCGTCTTTGCGATCGGCCCGGCCGGAACCGGCAAGACCTACCTGGCCATGGCGGCGGCGCTGTCCGCGCTGAACCGGCGCGAGATCGACCGCATCCATCTGGTCCGCCCGGCGGTGGACGCCGGCGAGAGCCTGGGCTTCCTGCCCGGCGACTTCACCGAAAAGGTGGCGCCGTATCTGCGCCCGCTGTACGACGCGCTGAACGACATGATGCCGCTGGATCGCGTGCAGAAGCTCCTGGACAGCGAGACCATCGAAGTGGCGCCGCTGGCGTACATGCGCGGCCGCACCTTGAACAACTCCGTGGTGATCCTGGACGAGGCGCAGAACACCACGCTGCCGCAGATGAGGATGCTGCTCACGCGGCTCGGCAACAACTCCAAGGCGATCATTACCGGCGACGACACGCAGATCGATCTCCCCAAACGCGAGGACTCGGCGCTGCTCAAGATCCGGTATGTTCTCCGGAGTATCGAAGGGATCCGGTTTGTCCGCTTCGGCGGGGAGGATGTGGTGCGACACCATCTCGTGCAGGAGATCATCCAGGCCTTCGACGACTACGACGGCCGCAACGAACGTGGGGGCAAGCCCTCCGCCGCGCCGAAGGGCGGTGAGCGGAAATAGGCGAACGCGCTGTGCCGGCGGACCGCGGGCGCGCCGGCCACCACGAGATCTCCATCCGTGGGCTGAAACGGGAGTACGGAATCGATCGCGATCGGCTGCGCCGTCTGCTGGTGGAGACGCTGCGCACGGAACGGGCGCCGGACGGGGAACTCTCCGTGGCCCTGGTCGGGGATCGCACCATGCAGCGGATCAACCGCGAGTACCGCAACATCGACCGGAGCACGGATGTGCTGTCGTTTTCCTATCTGGACGAGCCGCACTCCGGCGGGATCCTGGGCGAGATCTACGTTTCGCCCACGGTCGCGCAGGCGCAGGCCAAGGAGGCCGGCTGTCCGTTCGACGAGGAGCTGGCTCGCCTGTGCGTACACGGCGCGCTTCACATCCTGGGCTACGAGCATGACACCGCGCCCACCCGGCGCAAGATGCTCGCGCGGCAGGATCGGCACGTGAAGCGCTTCTTCCTGGAGGCTTCGTCTTGAGTCACACGTTCACACTCGTGTTCGCCGCCGCGGGAGCGCTGTTCTTCACCGCGCTGCTGGCCGTGGTGTCGGCGTCGGAGCAGGTGTTCCTGTCGCTGACGGAGGCGCAGCTGCGTCGCCTGAAGGAGCGCGGCCACGATCGCATGCGGCACGTCACCGAGTTCGTGCGGCGACCGCATCAGGTGATCGTGACCACCACGCTGTCCGGCAGCGTCTTCTTTGCCGGCGCCATTCTCTGTGTCCTGCTGCTGGTCAGCGGCGCCGAGCCGGTCACGCCCGGCAACGTGCTGGGGGTGGGCCTGCTGGCCGGTCTCCTGCTGTCCGTGCTGGGGCGCTCGCTGCCGCGCACGCTCGCGTCCATGCATCCCACGGCCACGGCCTTCCATCTGGTGGGCGTGTTCTCGGTGGTGGAGACCCTCTTCCAGCCGCTCAGCTGGCTGGTCCGCTGGCTGATCGGTCGCGTGTCGGACGACGCGGCCGGGGAACTGGTGGCCGCCGGCGAGTTCAAGGCGGTGGCGTCCGAGGACGAAGAGGCGCCGCGCCTGGAAGAGGAGAAGCGCGAGCTGCTCCACTCCATCTTCGAGTTCGGGGGAACCACGGCCAAGGAGGTCATGGTCCCGCGCATCGACATGATCATGGCCGCGGCCACCACGTCCCGCCGCGAGGTGCTCACCCTGATCTCCAGCCACGGCCACTCCCGCATTCCCATCTACGACGAGTCCGTGGACAAGATCCTGGGCGTGGCCCACGTGAAGGAGCTGGTCAAGGACGGCCGCGTGGACGGCGACGACACGCCCATCCGCGAGTTCATCCGCGAGGTCATGTTCGTTCCGGAGACCAAGAAGATCGATGAGCTGCTGCGCGAGTTCCAGGAGAAGCGCACCCATCTCGCCATTGTGGTGGACGAGTACGGCGGAACTTCCGGCATGGTCACGCTGGAAGACGTGCTGGAAGAGATCGTCGGGGAGATCGAAGACGAGTACGATCGGGCCGAGAAGCTCTTCGAGACGCTGAGCGATGGCACGGTCCGCGTGGCCGCCAAGATCGACCTGGACGACCTGAACGAAGAGATGAACCTGCAGATCCCCACCGAGAACAGCGACACGCTGGGTGGCTTCATCTACGAGCTGGTGGGGAAGGTGCCGTCGCCGGGCGACGAAGTGGATCACCAGGGATTCACGTTCACGATCGACCGCGTGCACCGGCAGCGGATCGTGCGGGTCCTGATCCGCCGCAAGGAGCAGGCGCGAGCCTGAGGGAGTTGCGAGCTTGAACGCGTTGCGCCGATATTTCCTGACCGGGATCGTGGCCATCCTCCCCGTGGGGGTCACCGTGTGGGTGCTGGTGCGCCTGTTCGTGGCCGTGGACGGGACCGTGTCGCCGTGGCTCGCGCACTGGGTCGGGTTCGAGATTCCCGGATTCGGATTCCTGGTCACGATCCTGTTCGTGTTGCTGATCGGGATCTTCGCGTCCAACTTCATCGGCCGGACCGTGATCTCCCGCTTCGAGCGTCTGTTCGGACGGCTCCCGTTGGTCAGCAAGATCTACAACGCGGTCAAGCAGATCGGCGACGGGATCCTGGGTTCGCAGAAGAATCTCTTCGAAGAGGCCGTGATGTTCGAGTACCCCCGCCGGGGTTGCTGGGCCATCGGGTTTGTCACCTCGCGGCACGAGGGCTTCGTGGTGGAGTACACCGGCAAGCCCCACCTGCACGTGTTTGTCCCCACCACGCCCAACCCCACGTCCGGGTTTCTTCTCTTCCTGCCCGAAGACGACATCATCCCCCTCGACATCTCCGTAGAGGATGGGTTGAAATTGGTGATCTCGGGCGGTGCGGTTTCGCCACCCGGTGGAGGTCGGCTTTCCCCCAAGATTGCCGACCGTTCCGTTTCGGGCAATCAGGTGGTGCCGGAGAGCTAGGCCGCCCGCGGTCCGCCTCCGTCCCCCGGGGGCGGCAATGGAAATCCAGGCTGAAGAGTTCGCGGGGCGGCTGGCCGTCGTTCTGCACGCGCCCGATCCGGCCCAGGGCATTCTGGAGTATCGGGACTCGGAGCCCGCGGATCTGGCCGCGGCGTGTCGCCATCTCCAGGAAGACGACATCGTGGAGCTCCTCAAGCTCCTCCCCGAAGAGATCTCCGCCGACGTCATCGTGGAGCTGGGCGACGACCTGCGCGAGGACATCCTCCAGCGACTCACGCCCAAGGAAATCGCCGACGTGGTGGAGGAGATGGCCACCGACGACGCCGCGGACGTGGTGTCGGAGCTGGAAGAGGCCAAGGCGGTGGAGGTGGTGGACCTCCTGGAAGAGGAGGACCGCCGCGAGATCGCCGTGCTGCTGTCGTACCCCGAGGACTCCGCCGGCGGCATCATGCGCCTGGAGGTGGTGTGGGTTCGTTCGGATCGGACCGCGGCCCGCGCCATCGAGAAGATCCGCGAGCTGTACGGCGAGGTCCGCGAGGACTTCTACATTGTCTATGTGACCGATCGCGAAGGAACGCTGCTGGGTCGGATCCCGCTGCCGCGCCTGATCCTGGCCGACCCCGACGCGCGCGTGACCGACGTGATGGAAGAGATCGGACAGCAGGCGTACGCGGAGCAGGACCAGGAAGAAGTGGCCAAGATCTTCCGCAAGTACGACCTCGTGTCGTTGCCCGTGGTGGACCGCGACCAGAAGCTGCTGGGCGTGATCACGGTCGATGACATCGTGGACGTGATTCACGAGGAGGCCGAAGAGGACTACTCGCGCCTGGCCGGTACGGATGAAGAGGAGTTCCAGGAGGAGTCGGTGCTGCGCAAGGCGAGCCTGCGCCTGCCGTGGCTCGTGACCGGCCTGGTGGGCGGCGTGCTCTCGGCCGTGGTGCTGTCGCGGTTCGAGACCAGCCTGCGCTCCGTGATCGCACTCACGTTCTTTGTCCCCGTGATCATGGCGATGGGCGGCAACGTGGCCATCCAGTCCAGCGCGGTCATGGTGCGCGGTCTGGCGCTCGGCGAGATCAACGCGCGCGACGGGATGGCGCGGCTGGGCCGCGAGCTCGGCGTGTCGGTCATTACCGGAGCGGTCTGCGCCATCCTCATCTTCTTTGCGGCGTGGCTCTGGTGGAACGACATCCGCCTCGGCATTGTGGTGGGCGGCGCCATGCTGGCCGTCATTCTCATCTCCACATCGGTCGGCGCGTTTGTGCCGCTGTCGCTGGATCGGTTCCGCATCGATCCGGCGCTGGCCACCGGCCCCTTTGTCACCACCTCGAACGACATTCTCGGGATTCTCATCTACCTGTCGCTGGCCAGTTGGATTTATGGGGGGGTGGGGTGACGCCAAGCCGCGCGTATGCGGCGGGTTTTGGCGGGCCTTTTGGGAGAGGCCGAGGTCTGGTGCCGGGGCAGCACCGTTCAGCGATACAAGCTCTTGATACCGCCCCAACTCCTGAACGGCGCTCCATCATCGACGCTGGTGGGGCACGAGAAGGAAGCCACCCAGTACAGCCACTCGGCGTTGCCGACACCTTGGTACAGCGGCCACCCCGGACAGTTCTGGCCTTCATTGCCGTAATAAAACGAGTGGGTCTCGCGATCGGATGGGTAGCAAATGCCCGAGTCAAGGTTTGGTGTGTCAGTGGCCAGGCACAAGAAAGTGAGTAGGATCCCAGGATCGGAAACTGTAAACGTCAGTACAACTCGTTCGGGGGTCGGAAGGTCCCAGGAATGAACGGTGGAACCCGATGTCGGCAAGAAAGCCTGCTGCGCCAAGAGGACATCTGGGCACCCGTTCGCGCTCGCACTCGAGATCTCAATCGTTCCTGTGTACCCCCATCCCGGCAAGAACCCATCGAAAATGTAGGTGGACGTCTCATTGAGCGTCGCGTTGGCGCAGCACGGATCGTAGATGATTCCAAAAACATCCTTGTCCTGCCAGTGGTACCGCGGAGAGGTATTGCCCCCGCTGCCCCAAGACCAACCCCATCCATGGCAGTTGTTGTAGTAGCTTACGGGGCAACTCGCTCCCGCAATCCAATCTTCCACTGCGTCTTCGGACACTCGCGCAGCTGTTCGTTCCAAAGCCGTGGCGACGCACGGAACGGCGATCAGTAGCGCAATCATCAGGGCGCTCCGAACTCTGATCGTTGTGAAACGCATCAGGTCCTCCTGGCCCATGACTCGTAGCAAGGTGCACCACGGGGGAAGGTGCTCTTGCCATCGTGGAACCCTACCATCCCCAAAGGATGGGGTGTCCACGAAAGCCGGTCAACTCCAGACGTGGCAGAGACGGTCTCCCCAGCCTACCAGATCGATCACGTGGGCGCGGATGACCTGGCAGTCGTTGGACGGCAGCTCTTCGCACAGGATGAGTTGGACGCTTAGGCAAGGTCGCCGCCGCGTTCTCGCAAGCTCCTGACACGGGTTGCCCCGACGCTTCGCTTGTCACTGGGCGGGCCGTGCGCCAGAATCACAATTCGGTAGAATGCGGCGCGAATCGGAGGGGATGATGGGGTGGGGCTTGTGGCGCAGGACCGGCGCGATGGTGATTGCCATGGCTCTCGGCTCGGCCGATTGGGTATCTGCTCAAGGTGTGACGGCACCGGTGATGTTGCCCCGCACCGAGCAGCGCGTTCTCGATTCGGAGGCTGTCGGCATATCCTACAAGCTCTACGTGAGCCTGCCGCGAAGCTACGCATCCTCGGATGCTGCCTATGCAGTGATCTATCTGTTGGACGCCGATTACTCGTTCGCGATCGCACGGAACGTCGTGGAGCACCTCAGTGACCGTGGCGACCTTCGCGAGGCGATCCTGGTGGGCATTGCGTACAGTGGCCCGGAAGGGTATCGCACCAACCGAACGCGCGACTATACGCCGACACACGTCGCAGGCGGGGGGTATGGACCCGACTACCAAGCGGTGTCGGGTGGTGCCCCGGCATTCAAACGTTTCATCTCCGACGAGCTCGCCCCATTTGTCGAGGCCGAGTATCGAGCATCCCGCGAGCGGTACCTGGTTGGACATTCGTACGGTGGTCTCTTCGGCACATGGGTCGCGCTCACGACGCCAGCGCTCTTCCGAGGCTACGTGATAGTGAGTCCCTCACTGTGGTACGACGATGGCATGATCTTTGGGATGGAGCAGCAGGCTCGGGCACGCGGGCTGCCCCTGGGTGGGCGCATGTACCTATCCGTGGGTTCCCGCGAGATCAACGCACAGCACGACATGGTGGCAGATCTGCGCCGGCTGGCCGGAACTCTTGAGTCCGGATCCTACCCGAACCTCGCGGTCGGGTGGGAAGTGGCCGCTGACGAAACGCACAATTCTGTGTTTCCACGGGCCTTGAGCAACGGACTGCGCTTCGTGCTTGAGGGCAGGGAATGAGACTGAACCGCCCCGGGGATCCCGGAGGCTCCCAATCTTGAGTAGGATGGAGCCACGGGGAATCGACCGAGGTAGTCGCCTGGGACCCGGGATCGTGCAGTCCGGATGCTTTGGGAGAAGGAAAAGGAACATGACTCGCAGTGGGCAGCGATCCGTTCGATCGCGGAGAAGATCGGCTGTACAGCGGAGACTTTGCGGAAGTGGGTGCGCCAGGCCGAGCGAGACGCTGGCCGCCGTTCAGGCGTGACCACCGAGGACAAGCAGCGCCTCAAG
>BQJX01000038.1 GCA_021604925.1 Gemmatimonadota bacterium | reverse complement strand
GTGGAAGTTCGACCAGGAGCTCACTCCGGTCCGCGATCTGGTCTTCGGTTTCACCAGCGGCTCCACCGGGGAGACGTGCGCGGTCCTGGCGTTGCTGGGCGGCCTGTACCTCATCGTGCGCAACATGATGAACTGGCGCATCCCGGTGGCGATCCTGGGCGCGGTGGGCATACTCGGCGGGGTCCTGCACTGGGCCGACCCCACCGTCTACGCGTCGCCGCTCTTCCTCTACTTCTCGGGGGGACTGATGCTGGGCAGCATGTTCATGGCTACCGACATGGTCGGGTCGCCCATGACGTCGCGGGGCGCCGTGATCTACGGAGTGCTCATCGGGCTGCTGGTGGTGGTGATCCGAACCTGGGGCGGCATGCCGGAGGGCGTGATGTACGCCATCCTCCTGGGCAACGCCGTCACGCCGCAACTGGACGCACTGATCCGTCCCAAGGTCTACGGCGGCCGTTCCGCGGAGAAGCGATCATGAACGCCTCGTCCACCGCAACGCCCACCGGCACCTGGCCGATGTACCGCGCCATGGTCGGCGTGGGCCTCGTGTGCGGGATCCTCATCGTCACGGTGTTCCGGGTCACGCTTCCCGTCATCGAGCGGAACCAGGCCGAAGCGTTGCAGCAGGCCATCTTCCAGGTGCTGCCGGCCGCCCGATCCAGCGAGACGTTCCAGGCCGTGGACGGCGGCTTCCGGCCGCTGGGCGCGGCGGCCCCCACGGGTGAACTCGTCTACGGCGGGTACGACGACTCTGGCGCCCTCATCGGGCTCGCGGTCGAAGCGCAGGGGATGGGTTACCAGGACATCATTCGCGTCCTGTACGGCTACTCGTTCGAGGAGAACGCCATCGTGGGGCTCCGGGTGCTGGAGAGCAAGGAGACGCCGGGGCTGGGCGACCGGATCGAGACCGATCCCGCGTTCGTCCGGAACTTCGAACGGCTGGATGTCTCGTTGTCCGAGGATCAAACCACGCTGGCCCATCCGATCCACGCGGTGAAGACCGGCGAGAAGGAACACGCCTGGCAGGTGGACGGCATCACGGGCGCCACCATCTCTTCCAAGGCGATCGCGGAGATCCTGGACCGAAGCGGCAGCGCCTGGGTTCCGCGGATCCGACGCGCCCTGGACCAGTTCCGGAAGGCGGACCAGCCATGACGGATGTGAGAAGCGACCACGGCCCCAGCCCCACCGACGAGTTCCTGAAGGGACTCTGGAAGGAGAACCCCGTCTTCGTGCAGGTGCTCGGCATGTGCCCGGTGCTCGCGGTGTCGAACACCGCGGAGAACGCCCTGGCCATGGGACTGGCCACGATGTTCGTCCTGGTGCTGTCGAACGCGGTCGTCTCCATGATCCGCTCCTTCATTCCGCGCCAGGTTCGGATTGCCACCTACATTCTCGTGATCGCCACGTTTGTCACCGTTGTGGACTACGTGATCCAGGCGATCAGCCTGGATCTCCACAAGGCGCTGGGCGCGTTCATTTCGTTGATCGTGGTGAACTGCCTCATTCTCGGCCGCGCGGAGGCGTTCGCGTCCAAGCACGGCGTGGGGCGCTCGATCCTGGACGGCCTGGGAATGGGGATCGGCTTCGTGGTGGCCTTGCTCTGCCTCGGCGGCGTGCGCGAACTCTTCGGCAGCGGCTCCCTGTTCGGCGTGCGGGTTTTCCCCGACCAGTTCCAGGACTGGGTCGTGATGATCCTGCCGAGTGGTGGCTTCTTCACGTTGGCCGCGTGGCTCCTGCTGTTCAACTACCTCAAGCAGCGCCGCGCGCGGCCGGGACCGGCCGTGGAGGTGACATCATGAACAGCGATCCGCTGTGGAGCATCTTCATCAACGCCAGCCTCATCAACAACTTCGTCCTGGCGTACTTCCTCGGGATCTGTCCGTTCCTGGGCGTCTCGGGCAAGATGGAGACCGCGTCGCGCATGGGCGGCGCCGTCACGTTCGTCATGCTGGTGACGGCGGTCTGCGCCTTCGGCATCCAACAGCTGCTCCTGCTGATCGATGCGCCCTACCTCAAGCTGATCTCGTTCATCGCGGTGATCGCGTCCACGGTTCAGCTCGTCGAGATGTTCATCAAGAAGATGAGTCCCACGCTGTTTCGCGCTTTGGGAATCTTCCTGCCGTTGATCACCACGAACTGCGCCATCCTCGGACTGGCACTGTTCCAGACCAACAAGGGGTACGGGTTCCTTCAGTGCGTGGTGTACGCCCTCGGGGCCGGTGCCGGATTCACGCTGGCACTGGTGCTGATGGCCGGGCTCCGGGAGAAGCTGGCGCTGGCGGCCACTCCGGACGTCGTGAAGGGGACGGTGCTCACGCTTGTGCTCGCCGGGTTCCTCTCCGTGGCGTTCATGGGCTTTGCCGGACTGGGGAGCTGAATCCATGTGGACCGACTACGCGATCGGAGCGACGGCGGGCATCGGACTCCTGGTGGGCTGGGTTCTGGTGCAGGCCGCCTGGACCCGGGCGTTCCCCGGCGGAAACGAACCGGACGCCCTGGCCCGACGCGGCGGGTGTCGTCACTGCAGTTGCCATGGCACGAGTTCCTGCGAGCAGGAGGAGGAATCCCGATGAATGAGACCGTCACGCGCCTCGCGGACGTGGACACATCCGCGCGCTACCACGCCGCCGTCCTTTCCAGCGAGCGCATCACGCCGCCCGAGTCCAACGATGAGGTTCGGGAGCTGGTCCTGAGCATCGACCTTCCGGACTTCCGCTTCCACGTGGGCCAGAGCATCGGAGTGGTCGCCCCCGGATCGCCGGAGTTCGGCAAGGCCGACCACATCCGCCTCTACAGCGTGGCCGACCTCCCCCACCACCTGGACGACGGCACGGTGCGCATCAAGATCTGCGTGCGGCGATGCTCCTACGTGGATTCGTACAGCGGCGAGGAGTACCCGGGCGTCGCGTCCAACTATCTCTGCGACCGGAAGGTCGGCGACGTCATCACCATCACCGATCCGATCGGCGTTCCGTTCCGGATCCCAGAGAATCATGACGCCCATCTGATCCTCATCGGCACGGGCACCGGGATCGCGCCGTTCCGTGCGTTCGTGAAGCACATCTATCGCACCACGCCCGACTGGCGCGGCCGCATCCTGCTCTTCTACGGAGCCAACAGCGGCCTCGAACTCCTGTACATGAACGAGGAGATCGACGACTTCGCGCAGTACTACGATCGCGAGACGTTCGAAGCGTTCCAGGCGCTGAGCCCCCGACCGAACTGGGCGGATCCGATCGCGTGGGACCACGCCATCGGGCAGCGCGGCGACGAGATCTGGAAGCTGATGGGGCAACCCGGGACCCATGTGTACCTGGCCGGACTCGAGAAGATGCGCCCCGAGCTGGATCGGGTGTTTGCGGCCCTTGCCGGCTCCGAGGAAAGCTGGGAGCGGCGCCGGGCGGAGCTCGCGGCGGGCGGCCGCTGGGTGGAACTGCTCTACTAGACGGCGTCCCGGCGCGAAACCGGAGCGCGGCCCCGACGCGGCGCACCGTCATTCTGCCGGCTCGCGGGCCCGCCGCCGCGCACGGCCCCCTGCGGGCTCCTGGCCCCGACGCCGCTTACGGCACCCTGCCGGCTCGCGGGTCGCCCCGCCGCGAGATTGCCGTAAACGGGCCCCTCCGGCCGTTCAGGCCGGATCCCGGGCTTCCGGCGGGCCACGGACCGTCCCCCGCCGCGGCCGGATTTCGCGATCTCCGGAATCCAAGTCACACTTCACCCGGCCGATGCATAAGAAACCCGGAGAGTCGAAGCCGCATCAGAGAAACATGGAACCTCCCGCGGCCGGGCGAGTTCCTGAGACACCCGGGCCGCTGGACAGGAGGCCATCATGACCGGACCATCGAGAACCACCATCCGCACCCTGGCCCTCGCGTTCGTCGCGCTGGCGCTGCTAGTCTGGGCCGGACCGGATCTGCTGGTGTCGGCCGGGGTCATCAACGGCCGGGGACACTCGCTGCCCAACGAGAAGTGGCGGAAGGAAGACATGGCAAACTGGAAGAAGCCCTCCGACGGAGAAGTGAAGGAAACGCTGAGCGAACTGGAGTACCGGGTCACGCAGGGGGACGCCACCGAGGCGCCGTTCCGGAACACCTATTGGGACAACAAGGAGCACGGCATCTACGTGGACGTCGTGTCCGGCGAACCGCTCTTCAGTTCGCTCGACAAGTACGACTCCGGCACGGGCTGGCCCAGCTTTGACCGACCGATCCAGGGGATCGAACTCACGGAGAACACGGATCACAAGCTGGGCTATCCGCGCACCGAAGTGCGCTCCAAGCACGCGGACTCCCATCTCGGACATGTGTTCCCGGACGGGCCGAAGGAGACGACGGGGCAGCGGTACTGCATCAACTCCGCGTCGATGCGGTTCGTGCCGCTCGCGGAGTTGGAAGGCCAGGGCTACGGCGACTACGTGGCGGCGTTCCGCGAGGCCGGCGTGGAGGTCCCGGACGTGACCACCGAGACGGCGATCCTGGCGGGCGGCTGCTTCTGGGGAATGGAGGAGCTGATCCGACGCATCCCCGGCGTGCTCGACACCGAAGTGGGCTTCTCCGGCGGCACGCTGAAGAACCCGGGATACAAGGACGTCACTCGTGGGGACACCGGCCACGCCGAGGCGCTGCAGGTGGTCTTCGACCCGAAGCAGCTGTCCTACGAGAAGCTGCTGGACTGGTTCTTCCGGATCCACGACCCGACCACGTTGAACCGGCAGGGCAACGATCGCGGCAGCCAGTACCGATCCGCGATCTTCTACGCCAACGACGACCAGAAGAAGACGGCGGAACGGGTGAAGGCCGAGTGGGACGCATCCGGGCGGTGGGGATCGCCCATCGTCACGGAGATCGCCCCGGCAACTCCCTTTTGGGCGGCCGAGGGCAACCATCAGGACTATCTGCAGACGTATCCGGATGGATACTCCTGCCACTTCCTCCGCGACTTCGACGAGTAGCCACGAGTCGAGGACGAGACGAACGCTCCGCTACCGGGACGAGTAGCGCGGGGAACGGCCGCTCCGGGAAACCGGGGCGGCCGAACTCATTTCTCCTCGGGCAATACGAAGAACGCGTTGGAATCCACGGACGCGGATCCGAACAGGCCGATGCCGCCCTGCACGTGGAACACCGGACGATCGAACGCGTCGCCCAGGTTGCCTCCGAACGCCACGGCGCCCGCCTGCCCGCTCAACTCCGGCGATGTGCGCACGAGGTCGTACCAGTTCTCATCCAGCGCAAAGATCCGCACCATGGTGCGCCCGCCGTAGAAGATGGCGAACCACGGCAGTCGCAGCGTCGCGGCATCGGCGGCCAGCGGCGGCGACGAGAGCTGGCGATCCAGATCCTGCAGGTCCTCTTCCGAGAAGATCGAGGAGTCCACCACCAGATCCGAGTCCTCCTCCAGGTTCACCACCCCCACCTGGAAGGCCGGCACGTCGGGACGATCGAAGCGCGCCTCCAGGAGGCCCTCCGCGTAGGGAATCCGATTCCGCGGATCGTCAAAGACGGCATCGCCGAGATCCCGCACCGTTGCGAGCGTCTCCTGCACGGCCTCGCCGCGCGCATCCAGCTGGACCCAGTCCGTGACCTGGAACCGGGCCGGGGTTTGGGTGACCGCGGTCACGAGTTCGCCGTCCGCCGTCATCACGCGAATGCGGTACTCCGTCTCCGGCAGCACCGAAGGGTTCGGGCCGGCCGGGTCGTAGCGCCCCGCGGGACCGATCGCATCGGCGTAGCGGACCAGAATCTCGCCGCCGCCGGACTCGATCCGCACGTCCGCGCCGCGCACCGCCACCCCGTCGCGCGTGAAGTCCTCATCCAGAGCCGCGGAGCGACTCAGGTACACCGAAGGGAACGGCGCATCCACGATCAGGACCGCGTCGAGAACAATCGTGCCCTCGTTGCTGGGCGCGAACAGGTCCCCCGGCTCGCGGTCCGTGGAACATCCGGCAAGGATCAGGGTCAGCGCCACCAGCGCGCCCCGACGCAGGCTAGAAGTCAAAGGACACCCCCAGCGTTGGAATGATCGGAAGCTGCTTGGCCACCTCGGGCTCCACCGTAGGATCCTCCGTGTTGTACTGGACGAACCACTCGTTGCGACGGCTGTATGCATTGAACACCTGGAACGACCACTGCGCGGGGTATCCCCAGGCCTGGAACCGCTTGGCCACGCTGAGATCCAGTCGGTGGTACGGAAGAAGACGTCCGCTGTTCTTTTCCGAGGCCAGCACCAGACCCTCTTCGTCGTACACGCCGGTGGCCGGGTTGCGGATGCCGTAGCGAGCGGCCGCGGGCGTGAACGCCTGCCCCGTGCCCAGCAGGAACGCGGCGCTGTACGTCCACGGCCCGGCGTCATAGTTCGCGACGGCGTTGATGTCGTGCCGGCGATCGTACTTGGGGGCGAACCACTTGCCCTCGTTCACGTCGTCGAACTTGCGACGCGTCCAGCCCAGCGTGTAGCCGAGCCACCCTTTCCACCGGCCGGTGCGCTTCTGCGCGAACAGCTCGATCCCGGTGGCGTATCCCTTGCCGCCGGTCTTGAACACGTCCGCGATGCGCTGACTCGTCTGGCCCCCGGCGCCCTCATCGTCCACCACGATCAGGTCGCGCAGGAGGGTGCCGTACGCCTCGGCGCTGAATCCCCAGTCCTCGGACGGATCCCAGGTGACGCCCGCCACGGTCTGGTACGAGCGTCCCGGATCCACCGAGTCGTCCAGCGGCACGTAGAGGTCCGCCCCGCTGAACCCCTCGGTGCTGATCAGCTGGAGGTACTGGTGGTAGGCGCCGCCCGCCAGCTGCAGTCCCACCGTCTCGGTGGCGGCCCACTCGATCGCCAGCCGCGGCTCGTAGAGCACGCGGTCTCCCTCGGAGAAGTAGCGCATGCGCAGGCCGTCGGTGACGGTCCAGCGGCTGGTGATGTCCCAGCTGTCCTCCACGAACCACGAGAGGTCGCGCGGACTCCGATCGAGCTTCAGGTTCGTCTCCCGGTTGAACACCTCTTCGTAGTCGAACTGGTACGCGGTGGCTTCCACTCCGGAGGTGACGCGGTGGGACGTGCCCTCCCACTCCAGCTCCAGTCGCGTGGCGAAGTCGAC
This sequence comes from Gemmatimonadota bacterium, assembly GCA_021604925.1. Classification (GTDB taxonomy): domain Bacteria; phylum ARS69; class ARS69; order ARS69; family ARS69; genus BQJX01. Next base: position 3,855 of record BQJX01000038.1, on the reverse strand, counting down.
AAAGCCGTTGCTGAACGACGCCGCGGTGTTGAAGAACTCCACTTCCGTCTCGCCGTGGTAGCGGCTTCCGCTGAACGCCACCGAACCGAGCCACGAGTCGCCCAGGATCGTCTGGTACTTCACCGCCCCGGCCTGATTCCCCCAACGCTGCCCCACAAAGCCGGCGTCGAACTCCGTGAAGAGATCGTCCTGGGCCAGGAACCCCGTCACGGAGAGATTCCCGGCGCGACCGCGCGTGGGAATCGTGGCGTGCGTGTTCACGTCGTAGAAGTAGTACTCCGGAATCTCGGGCGTACTCTTGCGCAGCTGGTTGAGCACGGGATCCAGGTAGGTGCGACGTGCGCTGACCGCCCAGCGACCGCCGGCGGCGGGTCCGTCCAGCGACAATCGGCCCGAGATCACGCTGAGACCCACCGTCCCGTGCACGCCGTCCTTGTCACTCCGGCCGTTACGACTCTGCACGTCCAGAACGGAGCCCAGCCGACCTCCGTAGCGCGCCGGGTACGCGCCCTTGTACAGGGTCACGTCGCCCACCGCGTCGGCGTTGAACGTGGAGAAGAGGCCGAACGCGTGCGTGGGATTGTAGATGGGAATCTGATCCAGCAGGATGAGCGTCTGGTCGGGGCCGCCCCCGCGCACGTACAGGCCACTGGAGATGTCCGACGCGGTCTGGACGCCGGGCAGGAACTGCAGCGTGCGAATCGGGTCGGTCTCCCCGAACGCCGGCAGGATCTTCATCTGGTCCTGCGTGAGCGTGAGCGTGCTGAGTTCTTCCTGCACCTTCTCGAACCGGCGAGCCGTGACCTCCACGGTCTCCATCTCGATGGCCGAGCCGGCCAGGCTCACGTTCGTGACCGCGCGGTCGCCCTGCCCCAGCAGCACCGTGCGCTCTTCCGTGGAGTAGCCGATGTAGTGGAACGTGAGCGTGTACAGCCCGGCCGGCAGGTCGCGAATCGTGTAGCGACCGGTCTCATCCGCGATGACCCCGGTCCGGAAGTCCGCGGACTCCACCACGACCGACGCGAACCCCAGCCCATCCTGACTGGCCTGATCCAGGACGCGCCCGGCCAGAACTCCGGCCTGAACCGGGCCCGCGAGCAGGCCCAGGAGGACCATTGCGCCGCTCCAACCGCGCAGGAGATTTCTCATGTGCTCTTCCCAGGGAATTCGGGTGATGCGGAGGGGGTCGGACCTTCTGCCAGATACTGGTCAAGTACGGCGTTTGTTTCGGGCAGGATACGGAATTCTGACGTGGCTGGACAGTCCCCGATGGCGGCACCACCCCGGCGGACCACCCGCACACCGGCGTCGGCCCGGACCTTCCTTGCGAAGGCACCCCCAAACCTGAGATAATCGGTCTCCCCCTGCCGCTCTCTTCCGTTTCGGACCTTTTCCAGAGGGATTTGCCTGTGCGCTCACGACGGATTGTCTGCTCGCTTGCCCTGACTTCGCTCACCGTCGCAGCGCTGGGCGGCCTGCCGTCCGTGGCGGCGGCCACCGACATTCCCGCCCTGGAGCGCCTGGCCACCCGCTTCCAGCTGGAGTTGGAAGCCCGCCGGCCGGCCCTCTACTATGATCTGAAGACCAGCTCGGAACCGGCCGCGGCGGCGCTGAATGCCGACCCGGACGTGGAACTGCTCTTCATCGGCCCGCGCAATCGCCCCTTCTACGCGGCCGTGCACAACGAGGACGCGGCGGCCACCGTGTCCACGGATGCCGTGTGGCCCGGCGGCAGCGGCGGATTCGCGCTGACCGGATCCGGCACCGGCGCCGGCCGGTTGGGAGTGTGGGACGGTGGCGGCGTGCGCCTCTCCCACCAGGAGTTCGGCGGTCGGGCCACCCAGGTCGACTCGCCCAGCGGCACGTCCAGCCACTCCACGCACGTGGCCGGCACCATGATCGGCTCCGGAGTCGTGGCCGCCGCCAAGGGGATGTCCCCGGACGCCGAGATCAGCTGCTACGACTGGAACAGCGCCGAGGCCGAGATGGCCACCGCGGCCGCGGCCGGCATGTGGCTGTCGAACCACTCCTACGGCTTCATCACGGGTTGGTACCAGTCCAGCTCGGGCGACGCCTACTGGTACGGCGACCTGTCGCTCAGCACGGTGGAGGACTACGGCTTCGGGTTCTACTCGTCGCTCGCGGTGGACTGGGACGAGATCGCGCACAACGCGCCCAACTACCTGATCTGCAAGTCCGCCGGAAACGACCGGAACGACGTGCACACGGGCACGCACTTCCACTACGACGGCGGCTGGGTCTCCTCGAACGACAGCCACCCGCAGGACGGCGGCACGCTCGGCTACGACTCCATCTCCTGGGCGGGCGTGGCCAAGAACATCCTCACCGTGGGCGCCGTGAGCGACATCCCCAGCGGCTACTCCGCCCCGGGCGACGTGGTCATGTCCTCCTTCAGCGGCTGGGGCCCCACGGACGACGGCCGCATCAAGCCGGACATCGTGGCCAACGGCATTTCGCTCTACTCCACGGACGACGACAGCAACTCCGACTACACCACCAAGAGTGGCACCTCCATGTCGTCGCCGAATGCCACCGGCTCCGCGAACCTCCTGGTGGACTACTATCGGCAAAGCCACCTGAACGTCACGCCGCGCTCGGCCACAACCAAGGCTATCCTCATCCAGACGGCGGATGAAGCGGGCGCGGACGACGGCCCGGACTACGCGTTCGGCTGGGGACTCATGAACACGCTGGCGGGCGCCGAGCTCATCCAGGACGATGCGAGCACGTTCGGCCACATCCGCGAGGCGTCGCTGTCCGACGGCGCGACCGACGAGTACTACTTCACCACCACGTCGGCCGGACCGGTGCGATTCACCACCGTCTGGACGGATCCCGCCGGCACGCCCACCGCCGACGCCCTGGATCCCGCCGCGCTCATGCTGGTGAATGACCTGGACATGCGCTTGGTCAACTCCAGCACGCTGGACGAGTACTTCCCGTGGGTCCTGGACAACGCCAATCCGGCGGATGCCGCCACCACCGGCGACAACTTCCGCGACAACGTGGAGCAGATCTGGGTGGCCTCGCTGCCGGCGGGCAACTACATCGTTCGGATCACGCACAAGGGATCGATCGGCGGCGGACAGGACTACTCGCTGGTGGGTTCCGTGGCCACCAGCACCACGCCGCCGCCCACCGCCGTGGCGAGCCTGGGCGGAGCCGAAGAGCTGCGTCCCAGTGCCTTCCCGAATCCGTTCTCGGACCAGACGTCGATCTCCTTCGACCTGCCCTCCGGAGCGGACGTCACGGCCGCCGTGTTCGACGTGAGCGGCCGTCAGGTGCGCACGCTCGCGAACGGCCGGTTCGCCGCGGGAACGCACGAAGTTCGCTGGGATGGCCGCAACGACAGCGGTCAGACGCTGGGGTCGGGGATCTACTTCGCCCGCCTCACGACCGACGGCCGCGAGGTCATCGAGAAGATGGTGCTGGTGCGCAGCCGCTAGACACCGTTTGAACGCGCAGTTGTCGCGCCCCGTGGGCCCTTCGGGATCGCGGGGCGTGTTGCTGTGGCCTTGGATTGCCGTTCTCTTGGACTCAACCTGGCGATCGGGAAGGGGATCGAGATGACACGGAACGACTCGCCATGACTACCTCACCTCCAGGTTGCTCCGAAACGATGACTTGATCCGACCCCAGGTGCTGGGCTCCACGGACACGGAACCACAACCCACTCCGTGAGCTCCGATCTGGCCGCAGGCCCCCGAGTTTGCAGGGGCGGCCGGTGAGGAATCGCGTACCGTGAAGTCCAGCGCTTCCGGGTCACAAAACTGTGGATCCGCAACAACGTCCGTCTGCATCGCCTCCTCGGGCCACCACAGGTAGTTCTGCGAG
>BQJX01000037.1 GCA_021604925.1 Gemmatimonadota bacterium | reverse complement strand
CCGACGCCGCATCCTGCAGATCCAGCTCATCACGGAGATGAGCCATGTAGACCTCTTCGTCCAGCTCGGACAGGAGGATGATCTCGTTGCCCACGACGGCCACGATGCGATCGATGTCTTCCGCGAGCGCTCCACGGGGAGTCCCGATCGCCGAAAAGATGATGAGAGCGGGGAGGATCCACGCTCCCATCCGGTGCCCGCCGAGTGCCTTCATTCGCTCCGCCTCTGGAAATGGCCCGCGCTACGAAATGGACTGTCCGTGCAGTTCCAGAACCTCGTCGAAGATCTCAACCCCGCGCGCGTCGCGCTGTTCCTGAAGCCACGCCTCGAACGCGGCTTCTCCGCGCGCCAGCGCCAACTGGCGAGTGATCTCCGGGCCCACCTCTTCCAGGGTGGCCTGTCGGGACGGTTGGTGCTCCAGCACCTTCAGGGCCGCCACACCGTTCGTGGCGAACACCGGCCCTTGCCACCCCTTGCCCACCAGCGTGGCATCGAACGCTACGTCCTCGATCTGCGGAGCGAACGTTCCCCGGGCGATGAGGCCGCTGCGCCCACCCTGCGCCTTGGTGCGCGGATCCAGGCTCACCTCCTCGATGATTGCGGCCTCGTCCTCGCCGCGAGCGAGTCGCGCGAGCGCCTTGCGAACGATGTCCTCATCGTTCTGCACGATGATCATCATCTCGATGCGCTCGGGAACCGCGAACGCCTCCGGATCCGCGGCCAGCGTGGAGTCGTAGAGCGCAGCCACGTCTTCCTGCGGGACGTCCGCCTGCTGGATGAAGCGACCGTGCACCATCTCGATGAGAAGCGACTCCACCGTTCGCTGCTCCGACTCCCTCACCTCGTCGCGGTCGTTGTACCCGAGTTCCTCGGCCGCACGCATCAGCATGGGAGTCTGGAGCTGGGTCGACCGGATCAGCTCGCGCATACCGTTGCGCGGAATCCGCGTGAACGGACGCTGGGTGGGCGGCTGACCGCGCAACCACCCGATGTAGTCCGAGATTCTCCAGCTGCCACCATCCCAGGTGGCCAGCTCCTGGCCCTGCTGCTCCGGCGTGAGCACCGGAATGTACCGTTCCGGCGCCGGAACCGTATCCACGTCGACGTTCTCGAACTGGGACATCGACGACAGCACGGTCTCGATCGCGTCGTCGTGGAATTGGAGGTTGGCCCGCTCCTGGATCCCCTCGATGAACTCGCGCATGCGAGCCGCTTCCATGTCGCGCCGGACTTCCGGGCGAAGCTGGAGCCGAACGGTCTCGAAGTCGCCCAGCTCCGCGGGAACCCGCTCGACCGTCTTGATGATGTGCACGCCGAACGACGTCTCCAGCGGCTCCGACAGGACCCCCGGCTCCAGGCTGAACGCCGCCGCCTGGAACTCGGGCACCGTGCGGGCCCAGCGGATCTCGCCCAGATCGCCGCCCTTCTTGCGGGTACCCTGGTCCATCGAGTACTTGAACGCCGCATCCTCGAACGAGATCTTGCCTGACTCGATCTCAGCCCGAACGCGGGCGGCCTCCTCCATCGAATCCAGGAGGATGTGCGAGGCACGCACGGTCTCCGAGCGATGGTCGTAGAAGTCCTTCACGTCGCTGCCCAGGACGTCCACCTTGGTCTCGACCTCGTCCCGGTAGAGCAACTCCAGCACCTTCTTCTGCCGCGCGTCCTTCACGAAATCCACGATGACCGGCTCCTCGGCGCCGCCGATCCGCTCCCCCTCCAGCAACAGGATCCGCTGGTTGATGAGGTCGTTGGCGAAGCTCCGCTTCCCTTCCAGGGTGGAGATGTCCGGACGGCTCTTGGGGCTGATCTTGTTGTAGGCGTCCTGGAAGTCGCCCATCGTGACGACGATGTCCCCCGCCTTTGCCACGACCTTCTGCTGGCTTCCGCCTCCCCCGCCACAAGCGGCGAGAAACGCGCCCATTGCGACGAGGACAATCGCTCCTCGGATCACGTTCACCAAGGTTGGATCCCCCTTTTGGCTTTGCTGGAGTGAATTCGAATCGACAAGGGTATCAGAGGCCCACGGGACCCGCAAGTGGGGCCCGCGGGGACGAGGCGGCCGGAACTCCCTCCGCCGTGATCCTCAGCAGCGCCAGCACGCTGGCCAGCGCTTCCTGCTCGGGCTCCGCGGCAATCAGCACCCGCAGGCCCTCCCGGCCGTCCGCCTGGAACGAGATCCGGCCCGGGACTTCGTGGACGATCCTCTTGACCACCTCGGGCCCGGGCTCGCGCCCCGTGGCGAACCCGCACAGGCCTTCCCGGCCCCGCGCCCGGACTTCTTCCACCCCGGCCGTCTCCGCCAGGACCCGCATCTCCTTCAGCAGCAGAAGATTCTCGGCGGGTTCCGGCAGGCGGCCGTAGCGATCCCGCAGTTCGTCGGCGAGCGACTTCAGAACCGGGACCTCCCCCAGATCCGCAAGACGCTTGTAGAAGAGAATCCGCTGATCCGGATCGTCGATGTAGTCGTCCGGGAGGTACGCGTCCATCTGGACTTCGAGGCGCACCGGAATGCGCTCCTCGGGCGCCGCCTCTCCCTGTCGTTCCGCGATCGCCTCGCGGAGCATCTGGCAGTAGAGGTCGTAGCCGATCGCGTGCAGATGCCCGGACTGCTCGGGACCCAGAAAGTTGCCCGCGCCGCGAATCTCCATGTCGCGCATGGCCAGGCGGAATCCGGCCCCGAGATCCGAGTACTCCTCGATGGCGCGCAGTCGCTTGCGGGCGATGTCGGAGAGCTTGACGCCCACCGGAATCAACAGATGCGCGAACGCCCGATGGTTCGAGCGGCCGACCCGCCCGCGCAGCTGGTAGAGCTGCGCCAGTCCGAACGCATCCGCCCGGTTGATGAGGATCGTGTTCACGTTCGGAAGATCCAGTCCGGACTCGATGATCATGGTCGACACGAGGACGTCGCTGCGCCGCTCCAGGAACGACTTCATCACCTTCTCGAGCTGACCCTCCGGCATCTGTCCGTGCGCGACGTCCAGGCGCAGCTCGGGCAGCAGGCCGCGCAGGCGGGCGGACACCTTCTCGATCGACTGCACGCGATTGTGCACGAAGAAGACCTGCCCGCCGCGCTGGATCTCCCGCACGATGGCCTTCTTGATCACGTCGTCCGTGCCCTCCACCACCTCGGTCACGATGGGCAGCTTGTTCGGCGGCGGCGTGTTGATCACGGACATCTCGCGCAGCCCCATGAGCGCCATGTTCAGCGTGCGCGGGATGGGCGTGGCGGTGAGGGTGAGCACGTCGACGAGCTTGCGCATCTCCTTCAGGCGCTCCTTGTGCTTCACGCCGAAGCGCTGCTCCTCGTCCACGATGACGAGTCCGAGATCGTGGAACACCACGTCCTTGGACAGGATGCGATGCGTCCCGATCAGGATATCCACGTCGCCGCTCGCCACGTTCGCGATCGTCTCCTTCTGCTCCTTGGGAGAGCGGAAGCGCGACACCATGTCCACCTTCACCGGGTACGCCCGCAGCCGCTCCCGGAACGTGTCGAGGTGCTGCTGCGCGAGGATCGTGGTGGGCACCAGCACCGCCACCTGCTTGCCGTCGCCCACGGCCTTGAACGCGGCCCGGATCGCCACCTCGGTCTTGCCGTAGCCCACGTCGCCGCAGACCAGGCGATCCATCGGCTTGGTGTCCTCCATGTCGCGCTTGACCGCGTCGGTGGACGTTCGCTGGTCGGGAGTCTCCTCGTAGATGAAGGACGACTCCATCTCCCGCTGCCACTCGCCGTCCGCGGAGTACGCGAAGCCCTGGCTGGAGGCGCGCGCCGCGTGCACTTCCAGCAACTGACCCGCCATCTTCTCCACGGCCTTCTTCACGCGCGCCTTGGTCTTCTCCCACTGCGCGGTGCCGAGCTTGGCCACGGACGGCGGCTCGCCGCCTTCGCCACCCACGTACTTCTGCACGAGATTGATCTGCTCGATCGGAACGAAGATGGAGTCGCCACCCTGGTAGCCCAGGCGCAGGCACTCGGACTCCACTTCTCCGGTCGAGAGCCGCTCGATCCCGTGGTACCGACCGATGCCGTGGTCCACGTGCACCACGTAGTCGCCCTTGCGGAGCGTGGCGTAGTCGTGGATGGGCGCGCCGCCCCCGTGCCGGAACGCGCGGTAGCGCCGGGCGGTCCGCGCAAAGAGCTCGTGATCCGTGAGGACCACCAGCGCCCGCGAGGGCAACGAGAAGCCGTTGCGAATGGGGGCGATCGCCAGACGGATGCGACCGGCGAGTTCCTCCAGCATCTCCTCCAGCCGGGAGAGTTGTCCCTGGTTGTCGCACAGGAGATGAACCTGGCTGCCGTCGTCCAGGAGGCCACGCAGCCGTTCGCGCAGCACGGCGAAGTTGCCGTGGAACGTCTCCTGCGAGGCCACCCGAACGCGATGCACCGGCGGCGGCGCGCCTCCGGCTTCCAACGCCAGCGCCGAGAGCGTGGACTCCGCCGGAAACAGCGACAGCCGGAAGAGACGACGATCCCGCAGCGACTCCGCCAGCGCCGCCGCGTCCACGAACAACTCGCGCGGCTCCGGCAGACGATGCCCGCGCTCCCGCCGCTCCTCGTGGGCAAGCGTGGCGGTCGCCATCTCCTGGTCCAGCCGTTCGCGGATCCGGTCCGGCTCGTCCAGGACCACCACGCCGTCCCTGCGGAAGTACTCCAGGACCGTCACGGGTTGCGGATGCACAATGGGCAGCCAGGACTCCACGCCCTCCACGAACGGGTGGGCCTCTTCGTCGAAGGGGAGATCGCCGCGCTCCCGCGCCAGTTGGAGCACGTCCGGCGTGAACAACAACTCCCGCTGCGGCAGGGCGACTACTCCCTCCAGCTCGGAAACCGTTCTCTGCGAGGCCGCCTCGAAGTGGCGAATCGATTCGATCTCGTCGCCGAAGAACTCCACCCGGATCGGGTTCTCCAGGCCGAACGGGAAGAAGTCCACCAGCCCGCCGCGCACGGCGAACGTGCCGATCTCCTCCACCAGCCGTTCCGCGTGGTACCCGCGCGCCACCAGCGCTTCCACCAGCTGGTCGCGACCGATCTCGTCGCCGACGGAAATCGCCAGGCCCATCTCCGCGAACACTTCCGGCCGCGGCACGCGTCCGGCCACCGCCCGTGCCGTGGCCACCACCACGCCGTTCTTCCCCGCGGCCAGCGCCGCCAGCGTGGGGATGCGTTCGCTCAGCGGCCCCACGTGCGGAGAGCGATCGTCGTACGGGACGACCTCGGTCTCCGGGAAGAAGGAGACGTTTCCCTCGCCGAGGCAGACCTCCAGGTCGCCCAGCAGCGACTCCGCCTCTTCGCGCTGTTCCACGATCACCAGCAACGGTCGCCCGAGATCCAGGTGCAGTCGCGCCAGCGTCATCGCCTTGGCCGAGCACGCCAGACCGTGGAGCACGGTGTCCTGCCCGCCCCGAACGTCGCGAAGCGCGCGCTGGATCGAGTCGTCGGCAGTGACGTCCTGGATGAGTTCCTGGATCAGATCCATCAGGCGGCGCTCTCTGCGGGCCCCCGGAACCGGGACGCCACGAACATCTCCGCCAGCAGCAGCGCCGCCGCCGCCCACAGGAACCAGCGGCCGATCTCGCGCCCCATGCGGGCCTCGCGCATCTGCCGGGCCAGCCCCGCGTCGCCCTCCAGCACGGAGGCCACGTCGCCGAAGGCCGCTTCCAGCTGCGCCACCTCCACGCGGGTCAGATCCGACTCCGTCGCCGAGATGCTGGCGGCCAGCGCGGCCAGGGTGTCGCCGGCCTGGGACTGGAACGTCCAGAATCCCGGCTCGTCGGCCTCCGCGAGTTCGAGCGCGTAGCCGCCCGGCCCCGGAACGGGCGCCACCGAGCGTTCGTTGTCGTTCGGAGCGCGCAGCGTCACGGTGCCGCCGTCGGGCACGGCGGGCAACCACACGGTGGCGCCCTCCCCCACGTCCAGCTGTTCCGCCGCCAGCGCGGCCGTCTCCGACAGGTAGCGCACGGACTCGTGCAGCAACGGGAGGAACGCGCCGGTCAGCGGAAAGTCGCTCCAGCTCGGGTCCAGCGACGACGTGAACAGCAGCACCCGTCCCGGCAACAGCGACGACTCCACCAGCGCCGGATCCCCGTTCGTGAACGTGGCCAGCACGGCACTGCCCGCCTGCGCGCGAAACTGGAGGGCGCGCGTGAAGGCCACATCGGTCAGGCCGCCATCCCCGCCGCGGAACAGCTCGAAGAGCGGATGCGACGGATCCAGATGCGCAATGCGGAACGGCTCTTCCGAAACGCGGAGATCCGCCAGGGTTCCCGGAACGAACTTGGGCAGGAAGGAACGTCCCCACGCGGCCGCGTCGGTGCGGGGGCCCGGAAACACGAGCAGGCCGCCACCCTCGGACAGAAACGCCTTGATGCCCGCGAGTTCGCGATCGGACAGGCGCTCCACATCCGCGAGCACGATCACCGTCTCGCGCGCTCGCGACGCGCTCTCCAGCTCATGCGTATCCGCGGTCCGCAGGGAGAAGCTGCCCGTGCCGCCGCCTTCGGGAGCCAGCGCCGCCTCGATGTAGCGGCGCGCCCGCTCGTCGTGGCACACCACGAGGACGGGCGCGGCGCGCGCGGTGCGCAGCGTGAAGTGCCGGCGATCATCGTCCTGCGGTCCCGCGGCTCCGCGGATCACCACGCTCCCCAGGTGGATGCCGTCCTCGGCGAACGTCTCGTGGAACGTCAGCGCCACCCGCGAGGACGGGCCCAGATCAATGCGACGTCGATCGACGACGTGATCATCCACCTCCATCTCCACGTCCACCTCGGTGGGCCCGAACTCCGGACCGCCCGCCACGACCACGCGGAACTCCACGGGGGTCCCCTTCTCCAGGATCTGCCCCGAGAAGTCCACTTCGTCCACCCAGGCGTTCGCGGGCGTTTCGTCCGTGAGCGAGTGGAAGAACACATGCACCCCGGCCGCTTCTGCCGCCGCCTCTCCGGCGTTCTCCCAGCCGCTGCGCTGGAAGTCGGTGAGCACGTGGATCTCCCGGTTCGGATGCCGCGCTTCCTGCAGTCGCCGCACGGCCCGTCGCAGCTCCGCCTGTCCGTCCACGGACGACCGGCCCGGGGTGGCGCTCTCCACCCGGTCGCGGACCAGTGCCAGATCGCGGATCCCCTCGGCGCGCGATCCGTTGGCCGCCCCCGGAATCAGCAGGATGATCTCGTCGCCGTCGTCGAACGTGGACAGGATCTCCGCCGCGCGATCCTGGGCCCGTCGAAACAGGCTCTCACCCTGGAGCTCCGCACGCATTGAGAAGCTCCCGTCCAGGAGGATCACCGCACTGGTGGAACCCCCGGCCGTGCCCGCGGCCACCCCGGTCAACGTGGGACGCGCCATCGCGAGGGCGAGCGCAGCCACCAGCAACATCCGCAGCAGGAGCAGAAGCCACTGCCGAACCCGCAGCCGGCGCATGCTCTTGCGCTCCAGGTCGCGGAGAAACTCGAGCGACGAGAAGTCCACGCGCTGGGCCGTCCGCCGGCTGAGCAGGTGGATGACCAGGGGCACGCCCGCGCCGAGCAGCCCGAAGAGAAGCCACGGATTCAGAAAGGTCATGGACGAGCGCTCCGCCCGGCGCCGCGATCTCCCCTTAAACTCATCCGAGCCTCCGGCGCTTGTCGAGATACGCGGTCAACGCCGTATCGAACGGGGTCTCCGTGTGCATGGGCACGTAGTCCACGCCCATCTCGCGGCAACTGCGCCGGTACCGATCGATCCACGCGTCCACCGCGTCGCGATACTCGTTCTGGATCTCCCACGGGCGCACCAGCATCCGATCGTCCGTTTCCATGTCGTGGAAGATCGCTTCCCGCCGGAACCCGAAGTTCCGCTCCGCCGCGTCGAGCACGTGGAAGACCACCACGTCATTGCGCTTGTGGCGGAAGTGGCGGAGCGCCACCAGCACCTTTTCCGGATCATCGAAGAGATCCGACATGATCACGACCAGGCCGCGCCGTTTGAGCCGGTCCGCCAATCGATGCAGCGTGCCTGCCAGCTGCGTGCCGGCGGACGGTTGCGCCCGCTCCAGCTCGGTCAGGATCACGTGCAGGTGTTGCCGGTTGGACCGCGGCGGGATGAACTTGCGCACCTCTTCATCGAAGAGGAGCACGCCCACCGAGTCCTGCTGGCGGATCATCAGGTAGCTGAGCGCCGCCGAGAGGTACCGCGAGTAGTCGAACTTGGTCACCTCGCCGGTGGAGAAGCCCATGGATGCGGAACCGTCGATCACGAGGTAGGCGCGGAGGTTCGTCTCCTCTTCGAACTCCTTCACGTAGAAGCGGTCGCTCTTTCCGTAGACCTTCCAGTCCACCGTCTTCAGCGGATCGCCCGGCATGTACTGGCGATGCTCGGCGAACTCCACACTGAATCCCTTGTAGGGGCTCTTGTGCAACCCCGACACGAAACCCTCCACGACCGCGCGAGCGCGCACGTCCATGTTGCCCAGGCGCGCAATGGTGGCCGCGTTCAGAAGCGAGTCGCGTCGTTCGTCGCTCACGAGGGGATGGCCTCCGCGGGCTGGATCTCACGCACGAGCCGGTCCACGATGTCCACGTCGGTCACGCCTTCGGCTTCCGCGTTGAAGTTCGTGACCAGACGATGCCGCAGGGTGGCCAGCGCGACCGAGCGCACGTCTTCCGTGGTCGGCGTGAACCGGCCGTCCAGGATGGCGCGCGTCTTGGCACCGAGCACCAGGAACTGCGACGCGCGGGGCCCGGCGCCCCACGAGATCCAGTCCTTGATGAACTGGGGCGCCACGTCCGAACGGGGCCGGGTGGCCCGCACCAGGCGCACCGCGTAGCGCACCAGATCCTCGGAGACCGGAACGCGACGCACCAGTCCCTGCAATCGCAGGATGTCCGCGGCACTCAGCACCACGGCGAGATCCGCTTCGTACGCGGACGTGGTCTCCTCCACGATCCGCGTCTCTTCGCGCTCGCTCGGGTAGTCCACGTGGATGTTGAACATGAATCGATCCAGCTGCGCTTCCGGGAGCGGGTACGTGCCCTCCTGCTCGATCGGGTTCTGCGTGGCCAGCACGAAGAACGGCGACGGCAGCGGATACGTGGTGCCGCCCGTGGTGATCTCCCGCTCCTGCATGGCCTGCAGCAGCGCGGCCTGCGTCTTGGGCGGAGTCCGGTTGATCTCATCCGCCAGGACGATGTTGGCGAACACCGGCCCCTTGATGAAGCGGAAGGCGCGGCTCCCCGTCTCGCTGCTGGTCTCCAGCACATCGGTGCCGGTGATGTCCGACGGCATCAGGTCCGGGGTGAACTGGATCCGGCTGAACTCCAGGTCCAGGACCCGGGCCATGGTGCTCACGAGCAGGGTCTTGGCCAGTCCGGGAACGCCGATCAGGAGGCAGTGGCCGTTCGCGAGAATGCCGATGAGCAGGTCTTCGATCACGTCCTTCTGGCCGATGACGACCTTGCCAACCTCCGCCATGATGCGGTCGTGGGCGGTCTTCAACTCCTGCACGGCCTCGACGTCGTTTCTCTCCTCAGCTGTCAACGGGCTCACTCCTTCCGGGGGCTCCCCGGGGTCCAGGACGCACGACGGTCCTCCTTGCACCCCACAGGGACGCGGGAGTTCACGGCCACGCGCGAACACCCCGGAGGGCGGTGGGCCCGTCCGGGGTCTTGTCATTTCGATCAGCGTACGCGGTCGGACCGCCGGGTGTCCACGACGCGCTGGGCCGGACGGCCGGAATCCGCTAGGATGGCCGACCACCCCGCCGGAGAGCGCCCATGTCGTCCGATTCGTCGTCCGATCCCACCGCCCCCCGCGTGTCCTGGGACGTCTATTTCATGAACATCGCGCGGCAGGTGGCCACGCGGGCCACGTGCGAACGGAAGCACGTGGGCGCCGTGATCGTGCGGGACAAGACGATTCTCTCCACCGGGTACAACGGATCCATCCGCGGCCTGCCCCACTGCGACGAGGTGGGCCACATGCTCGAGGATGAGCACTGCGTCCGGACGGTCCACGCCGAGGCCAACGCGATCTGCCAGGCCGCCCGCAACGGGATCCGGATCGAGGGCGCGGATATCTACACCACCGCCAGCCCCTGCTGGAACTGCTTCCGACTCATCGCGAACTCGGGCCTCCACCGCATCTACTACGGTGAGTTCTATCGCGATCATCGCTCGCTGGAGATCGCGCGCGAACTCGGAATGGAGCTCATCGACCTGAGCGAGCTGGAGCTGCCCGCGTGAGCGGGATCGAACGCCCGGGCGCCGGCGAACACCACGAGTATTTCACCCTCTACACGAGCAAGGTCCCGGACGGGGACGTCCTGGGAACGCTGTCCACCCAGGCCGGCGCGGTAAAGACCGCCTTTGCGTCGTTCGGGAGCAGCGGGTCGCTGCACCGCTACGCCCCCGGCAAGTGGAGCGTGCGGGAGATCCTGGGGCACCTCTGCGACACGGAGCGGCTGTTCGTGTACCGGGGGCTCACGTTCGCCCGGGGCGACACGACCGACCTCCCCGGCATGGAGGAGGACGCGTGGGTCGCCGGCGCCCGTTTTGACGACGTGCCGCTGCCGGACCTGCTGGCGGAGTTCGACCACGTCCGCAGCGCCACGCTGGCCCTGTTCCGCACCTTCGACGCGGAGGTGCTGTCGCGCCGCGGCACCGCCAACGGGTCCGCCATGACGGTCCGCTCCGTCCCGTGGATCATCGCGGGGCACGTGGCCCATCATCTCGGGGTGCTGGAAGAGCGCTACCGCAGCTGATCCATCGCGCCCGCGGCAGGCTCCCCGAAATGACCGAACGACGGCCGGAACCGCCGGAACCTGACGACCGTTTTACGAACGTAAACGCCGCCACCCGGGACGACACACGGAGCCGGATGCTAGCATCCGCGCTGGGCGTCACGAGGGGCGGGCACAGGACTAGGGGGAAGAGACATGTCTGAGAATCCATTGGTCATGATGCTGGCGAGCCAGAAGGAGATGTTCCGGCGCTCCATCGGTGCGCTGGAAGAAGCCGACTCGAACTTCGCCCCGCAGGAGGGCCTGTTCACGGCCGCCCAGCAGGTGGCCCACGTGGCCCAAACGCTGGACTGGTTCATGGCCGGTGCGTTTGAACTCCCGGACGGTCCCGACATGGACTTCGAGGCGCACCAGAAAGAAGTCCGTGCGGTCCAGTCGCTGGCCA
>BQJX01000036.1 GCA_021604925.1 Gemmatimonadota bacterium | reverse complement strand
GCGGATCACGCGCTTCCCGTTGAAGGAGAGGCCCCGGGCGTTCACGTAGATGGTCCCGGCGGCGTCCACGGAGAGGCCGTCGTTTCCGCCGAAGTCCGGAACGAGCGTGGTCATGGTCTGACTGCGGGAAGGGGCGGCAAGCAGGCAGGTGAGGGCCAGGGCGACAAGGGCAGGGCGCATGGGACGTTCCTCGGTTCAGGGTGCAAGGACGATGGGTTCCATCGTCGCCACTCTGAGCGAGGAGTGCTTTCAGATTCGTCCGATTGTGGGGTGGGTGGACGCTTCCAAACAATCGCGTGTTGGCAGAAGCGGCGGGCGGGCCCCGGAGTCACCGCGCCCGGAGTCCCGCCCTTGCCCTGTCCAGCAGCGTCCTTCGCCTTCGAGCTGCTCTATCCGTCTATGTCGAGGCACACGACGCCCTGCGGGCGCGCTCTCACCGCCACGCCGTCCTGGCCCAGCGGGCGGGAAGCGGCAACGGCGAGCTTGCCACTCGGATCCAACTTCACCGTATGAAGAACGTTGCCGTCCGGTTTCGTGTTCTCGGGCGTCTGGTTGACGCGCTGGTTGATCACGTAGAGGAAGTTCTCGTCGATGTCGAACTGGAACGCCGTGCTGTTCGGCTGGGGCATTGCCCGGTTGTTGACGAACGTTCCGAACGGATCGGGAAGTTCGACCCGGCCCAGTTCGACCGGCATCTCCGCCCGCTTCCCGGAGATGTCAAACACCGTAATGGTGCTCCCCACATCCTTTCGGTCCTCTCGCGGGAGGTTGTTCACGGCATAGAGGCGCGTGCCGTCCGGGCTGGATTTCAGCCAGCAGATGTCCTGGCCGCTGTTCGCCACCGCGTTGAGGAACGAGAGCTTCCCATCCTGGTCGTACCGGAAGACCCCCAGCTGATTGCGCGTGACCAGACCTACATAGAGGAGCTCCTTCGTAGGGTGATCCCAGATCCCCAAGGGAACCGTAGGGACCTCGGGGGCGGGCTGCACGGTCTCGGGCAGTGCGAGCCGATGGCTGCGCGTGAGCCGGCCGGATCCGTCGAGGCGAAAGACCTGGAGGCCTCCGCGCACCTGGGCCTCATTCCCGAACAGCTTGGAAATCGTCCCGTCGCCGTCGAAGTCCGCGTCCACCTGAAAGTCGTTCCCGAAGACGAGGCGGGCGTCGCGCTGGGACACGAGCACCTGTGTGTTCTTCTGTCCGTCGGCAAGGTCCACCTTTGAGAGGAAGGTGAGGCCGCCACGGTCGTCGACCCGGAACGTCGCGTAGTTCGCAAGGTCGGCACCACGCAGCGACGGGAGCTGGTTCGGGTCCTCGTTGCGGTTCGCCGCGACAAGAATGTCTCCGGAGAGCGCCAGACTCACCGGCGCCACGCCGTGGGACGGGAACGGCGACCCTGGGACGTGTTGCAGGGTGCCGTCGCGCGCAATGTCGAACGCCGCAATCGTGTTGCTGTGGCCGTTGACCGCGAAGAGCCGCGTGCGATCCTCGCTGACCACGAGCGGCGTGTCGTTGTCGTTGGGTCCGAGTTTGCCGTTCGTGTTGTTGTCGATCCCCGAGCCTCGTGTGAGAAACGGTCCGGCTTCGAGCGGGCGGAGCTGCCCGTCAGAAAGCCGATGGTACGCGATCACGGAGTTCTGTCCGTCCTCGATGTTGTTGCTGAGAATGTACAGATAGCGCTCTTTCGCACTGGCCGTGGCCGCGAGAGAGAGGAGCAGGAGTGCAGTGGTGGCGAACTGGAGATTCTTCATCGGACAACCCTCGGAAAGCAGGCTCTGGGCCCGGCTGGGGGATGGTGATCTCACGATGGTCCGTGAGACGGTTGCGGTAGAGTCTCCCGGGAACACTGGGCGTTACACGATTCGATCCGTAACATTCGTGGGGGGCGGGAGACGGTTCCGTACGTTGTGGCGCATCCCCGCGCGGGCGCCCATGTCGGCGAGTCATGTCTCGAGACCACAAGGATTGGGCATTGGCTGAAGGAAGTGATCGCAGGTGCACCTGTCGGGACGTGGAAGGACTGGTGACCGACTACCTGGAAGGCGCCCTGGGTAAAGCCGGCAAGGCCGCGTTCGAGGAACACGTCGCGGATTGCCCGAGGTGCATCCAGCACTTGGATGAGTTCCGCCGCACCTTGGGCACCGTGGGGGAACTGCGGGATCCACCGTGCTCCCCGGACTCGCTTTCCGAGGCTCTGGAGATGTTCCGGAGGTGGAAGCGGATCGAGGGGCTCGACACCGACACCGACACTGATCCCTAGGCTGGCGGTCCCGCCTCCCCATAGAGGGCGGTGACTGCCTTGCGGACCTTCGTCCTGGCTCGATGGAGAAGCACCCTCTGGTTGGCCGGGGTGATGGCGAGAGCGTCGCAGACCTCCTTTGCGGTTTGACCCTGAACATCCCGCAGGAACATGACGGTCCCCTGTGCCTTCGGGAGCCGGTCCATGGCCCGTCGTGCGATTGCGATTGCGTCGTGCCGGTCCAGGACCTGGCAGGGATCGGGCTGGCGGGCCGACGCATCCGTCCAGTGGCCCGATGCCACGCAAGCGCCGGAGCCCCGGAAGCACACGGCATCCGCCGCGGACCCGTCCTCGGACATCTCGTCGGAAAGGAGCGACGAGAAGGGGACGCATCGCCACTCTCTTGCCGCCCTCGTCCTGGCCTTGTTGAAGAGAATCCGAAAGAGCCACGTCTTGATCGAGCAGCGCCCTTCGAAGCGCGGCAGGCTGTTCAGGAAGCCGATCCACGTGTCCTGAACGACATCCTGCGCGGCAGTAGCGTCGCGCAGGAAACGGGTCGCCGCGCCGAGCAGCGCACTCTGGTGGTGGGTCACCAGGGATGCGAAGACGCGCTCGTCCCCGGCACGCAGCGCCGCGATCAGATCGGCATCCGGATGGGCGTCCCTCACCGCGGTTCGACTCGGTTCGTGTCCGTGTTCCACCTGCATGCCAGCCTCAAGTGCCACCAGTGTCGTCATGGCCGGTTCCCTCGTTCCATCAAAGAGAGGATGAGTGGAGGACACCGGGCGATCTCGGTCCGCGTTGTCTGGAGATGACGGAGAATCTCCGCCGCCGACGCGGACAGGTATCGAACGCCCGACAGGTCCAGGAGGACGTCCTGTCCCGCACCGAGGATTGCGTTGCACTCCGCCTCCAGGAGCCCGGCGGCCTCGGTATCGATCCAGCCCTCGACGGTGAGCGTGATCCGCTCTGCCCTGCCGGCCCTTGAGATACGCATCACGACGATCACTCCTCCGGTGCCCGTGCCTGGGGAAGCACGCAACGTGCTCGGACAGAGCCCATTGCACGTGCCGTGCCGGTCGCGCGTGAGCGCCGCAAGTCGCTGTGTATGAACGGAGTACGCCGGAAATGCTGTCGGGAGCGGGAGGGCGCGCGCCGGCGCGTTCCCAAAACATTGGGAACAGTCCCAAAATATCGTGAGGGAGGTGGACCTAGGAGGCAGTGCGGACGATCCCGAGCTTCTTCATGCGCGCCTCAAGGGTGGTGGGCTTGAGGCCCAGCGCCTTCGCCGCACCCCGTTCCCCGCTGACGCGCCATTCGGCGACATCCAGCGCAGCGATGATGTGCGCTCGCTCAACCTCCCGGAGGGTTTGCGGCGGCACCGACGGTCCGGAGATACTCGCTTTCGGGAGCCAGTCGCCCAGCTCCAGTTCGGAGGACTGGCTGAGGATCAGGGCGCGCTCGATGACGTTCTCGAGTTCCCGGATGTTGCCCGGCCAGGAGTACGCCCGCATGGACTCGATCGCG
The DNA here is from genome assembly GCA_021604925.1 of Gemmatimonadota bacterium. Classification (GTDB taxonomy): domain Bacteria; phylum ARS69; class ARS69; order ARS69; family ARS69; genus BQJX01. The sequence goes on along the minus strand of BQJX01000036.1, from coordinate 7,619 downwards.
GTCTGGGAGATCGTCTCGATCGACTTCGCCATCTTGGCGCCGTACTTCAGAACGAAGTACTGGATGAGGAGGGGGATGTCTCCTTGGCGCTCCCGCAACGCCGGTACGTCGATAGGGAACACGTTCAGACGGTAGTAGAGGTCCGCGCGGAAATGTCCGTCGCGGACCGCGTTCGCGAGCTCTCGATTCGTCGCGGCAATCACCCGTATGTCGACCGTGTGCGTCTCCGTGCTCCCCAGGCGTTCGAACTCGCCCTCCTGGAGGACGCGCAGCAACTTCGACTGCAACTCGAGAGGGAGTTCGCCGACTTCATCCAGAAAGATCGTGGCGCGATCTGCCAGCTCGAACCGGCCGATCTTTCGGGTCAACGCTCCGGTAAACGCGCCTTTCTCGTGGCCAAAGAGTTCACTCTCGATGAGCCCCGCGGGAATGGCGGCGCAATTGACCTTGACGAGGACCTGATCCCGACGCGCGCTCCGACTGTGAATGGCCCGCGCGATCAGCTCCTTGCCTGTCCCGGTCTCCCCGGTGATCAGCACCGTGGCGTCGGTGGGAGCCACCTGTTCGATTGCCTTGAAGACATCTCGGATGGCGGGAGACGTTCCCACGATCTCTTCGAAGTTGTGCTCGGCCTTGAGCTCCTCGCGGAGGTAGACGTTGTGGGCCGTGAGGCGGGCCTTCTCGCGCTGCAACAACACCCGATCGGTGACATCGAGAAACATCGTTCGGGTGTAGGTCCCGCTGGGATCGGGTCGCGACCACCACTCGATCCAGAACGGCTCGCCATTGTCTCTGCGGCGGAGCTCCAGGATCACCCCGCTCGTGTCGCTGCCGCGCCCGACGGACTCCAGCGCCTCCTGAACCTGCTGCTGCGCTTCGGGACTGTCTGCGATAAACGATCGCCCGTACGTCTCGGGCACCTCGTCGGCCGTGATCCCAAGAATACGCTGGGCGGTCCGGTTGGCCCGGATGAACTTGGTATCCAGGCCCTCATGCACATAGGCGATGGGGGCTTCCTCGAACAGGTCGCGGAGGTGTTCGGCGGTCACTTGCAGGGCACGCTCCGACCGCAGGCGCTCGATCTCGGAGACCGCCCGGTCGGTGAAGATCCGGAAGACGGAAGAGTGCTGGGAATCCTTCGGCATCGGCTCATCATGGATCACAGCCAAGTGACCGATGATCCCGCCGGTCGAGTCGACCAGAGGGAAGGCGAGGTAGCTCTCCGCGTTCAACGCAGCGAGTTCGCTCGCATGATCGGGGAATCGGTCGATGACCCGCTCCGGGTAGTAGCCGATCTCACCACTCAGGACCTGCTCGCACGGGGTGTGGGCGATGTCGTACTCGAAGTTCTCGATGAACTCGCCGCTCTGCCAGAAGGCCAGAGTTCTGACCCGCGTCTTGGAGTCCGTGAACTCAGACAGGAAAGCGTGCCGCACGCTCAGCGCCTCGGCCAAACTCCTTACGAGCAAGCGGAAGAACTCCTCGCCGGTCGCGGAAGCGGTGGCTTGGAGGATCTTGCTCAGGATCCGTTCCACTCGCTCGGCGCGTTCCTCCGCCCGCAGACGTTCCATCTCGGCACCCGCCCGCGCCGCGAAGATCCTCATGATCGTGAGTGCGTGGCTGGGATCTTGCATGGGCTTGTCGTCCACAATCGCCACGTGGCCAGTGACGCCGCCGGAGGAATCGAAGACCGGGACGGCGCAGTAGCCCTGGGCGTTCCAGTTCGCGAGAACGTCGTTGTCCGGGAAGAGCGCCCGAACGTCGGTCGGGTGATGCGCCGCTGTTCCGGCAAGCACGGCCCCGCAGGGGGTGCCGGCAACCGGCGCTTCGAAGGCCGGCGCGAAGTCCTCGCCGCCCCACACGGCGAGGGTACGGAAGGTCGGGCTACCCGCGGAGAACTCGGAGACGAAGGCGTTTCGCACGCCGAGGGCGGTGGCGAGGTGGCGAACCAGCGCAGGGAAGAAGCGAATCCCGGTCTCGGCCTCGATGCCCTCGACAATCGCGCGTAGCGCGGCTCCTTCGGAAGAAAGGGCTGCGATCGGGGGGCCTCCCGGTCAGGAGTTCGCGTGAATGCGCTGAGGCTACCATCGCACCCACGCGAGTACAAACCGAATTACGGGTGTGGTCTGCGGGCCTACCACTGCTTCGAGACCCCGATCCTGAGGCTGGTGCGCGTGCCGGCGCCGTAGGCGTCCCGCGCGGCGTCACGCAGGCGCGAATCCCAGAACCAGACCTGGCGAACTCCCGACGTCACCGAGTACCCCCTTGAGAACGCGTAGGTGACCCGCACGCGAGCTCCCGCGTCCCCGAATCCCGGGTCGGAGACCCCGAAGTAGGCCACATTGTACTCGGAGTCCGCCCAGCTGGAGGTGAGCTCCACTTCGAGGGCGACCGAGCGATCGAGCGCGAACTGCCGCCCCAGCGAAAGCGCGGAGTACACGCCATTGACCTCGCCAACATCCCGGAACGCGGCCAGGCCAACGCCGAGCCCGTATACGGTCTCGAAACCGATGGTCCCGTAGACCTCACGGGTGCCGTTGGTGTCTGCGCCGGGGAAGACGTACTCGATCCAACCCACGGTGACATCCACGGGCCCGAGCCTGCGATCGTACGACAACGTGAAGTCCACCTCGTCGAGATCGAAGGAGCCCTCCACGCCTTCGCCCAGGGCCACGTTGCCCCAGAGGTTGCCCGAGACTGCGAACGCGGAGACAGTCGCTGAAGGCTGGGTGACCACGTCGTCACTCAGGGTCTGGCCACGCCACACGTACCTGGTATCGCTCTCGACGCCGACGGAGACGGACAAAGGGTGGGTCCCGTGGGCCGCGCTCGCCGTCGTCATGAGAAGGAAGCAACCGAGGAAGAGTGAGGTCTGCATGGCGAACTCCTTTGGGCAGGAATGGCCCCGCCCGGCGCGCCGGCCGAGCGGGGTCGCGGGGTCGAGCGTCGGCGACTAGCTGTCGTAGCCGGCCAGGCCGAGAAAGTTGTAGGAGCCGGCTCCCATCCGATTCGCCGCTTCGACCTTCACTTCCTGCGTAAAGGTGGGTGCGCCGGTGTTGGAAAGGGCGAACCGGGACACGGTGAACGTCTGGTAGGCGCCCAGGACGTAGAGATGGCGACCGTCCGAGGTGATGTACATGTCCTTGGTGTCGCCGGCGGGCGTGCCCTCCTTCCGGCTTGCGTACACCGTCTCGCTGCCGCGTCCGACCTTGTGGACGTTGCCGGACCGATCGACGTCGAACTCGCTGATCAGGTTTCCGCCGAAGCTGGAGACGTACAGCTTCGTGCCGTCCGGACTGAGCGTCGTCCAGCACGCTTCGTCGATATCGCTTCCGTCGCCCGTGCCGAACGCGGCGACCTTCCGGACCGAGCGGCCGTCGTCACGCAGGACGGTGAGGCTATGGTCCCGCTTGGACTCGACGAGGTTGAAGTTGGAGACGAACAGGGTGGACGTGTTCCGGTCCCAGCTGAATCCGATGCTTCCCGAAATGCCGTCCTCCTCGAAGTACCGTCTCCCACTCGTGCTGCCGGTGCGGGCGTCGAAGTCGTAGACATACACGCGGCTCGGCTTCTGGTGCGTGGGCGTTGCCGTTCCGAAGTGCGCAATGCCCCACGTGGACACGCCCAGCTTCTTGCCGTCGGCGCTGAAGGCCACGGTGGCGGGCCCGCCGTTGGTGCCGCTGTAGGTGTCCAGAGAGCGCTCGGGCGTCAGCGATCCCGTGGAGGAATCGAACGAGAAGAGATGGATGTTGCGGTCGTCCAGAACCTGCTGGTGTCCGCCGCCCTTCGCGTGGAAAGCGGCGTCCGGGTACATCTCGATCGCACCCTCGCCGGGGCCACCCTTCTGGACGTTGGGGTTGTTCCACTGGTTCCCGACCACCACCCAATACTGAGTCTTCGAGCCGGCCTTGGGCAGGTACGCGATGCTCACCGGGCGGGTTCCCCTGGAGTCCACATTGCCCTTCCGGGTCAGTTCGCCATTCCGTTTGTTCACATCGAACACCGTCACGGTGTTGCCGCCGGCGTTCACGACGAGCAGGTAGTCGTCGATGAGTTGAATCGCGCCCTGCGAATCGAAGTCGCCGGCCGCGTCGCCGCCCGCGTTGCGGTTGGCGCCGCCCTTCGATCCGGTCGGATAGGCGGTCTGACTGCCAAGAGTGCCGTCGGAGTAGCGTTCGAATGCGATGACGTGGTTCGTGTCCTCGCCGTTGAGGCTCGTGTAGAGGTAGCCGGCTACGGGCTTCCCGGCCGAGGAAGGCGCGGGGGTAGCGAGGCCTGCGACGCAGCCAACGGCGAGCAGGGCAAGAGCGAGAGAAGTCTTCATTTCCAGTTTCCTCCGTGGGTTTCCGGATCAGGATTGTCCGGATCCTTGTCGAACACGGAGTGCAGTCTCGCAGGGCGAGGTAGCGTTACATGGGGGGGCGGAATGCGGAGCGATCCGCGGCCGATCAACCAGGCGCAGGATCCGTGTGTTCCCGGCAAATGAGCTGCGTCTCGCGCAGCTTGAGGCGCTCGCCGGTCAGGCCGCACCGGAAGGAACGCTCACCCTCCGAATGCTCGCAATGGGCGCACGTCTCGCAGACACCAAAGGCACGCGACCCGCCCGAGTCCTGCAGCGCTTTCAGAAGCGCCAGGAGGGACGCGCCGAGCGGCTCCGTGTGTTCACCGAGTCGATCCAGGGCGTCCCGGAAGAGGGGAGGAGGCGTGGTGCGCCGGGCCACCTTGCGGCCCAGGGCAGTCAGGGAGAGATGCCGCTTCCGGCCGTCCTTGGCGTCCGGATGGGCACCCACCAGACCCTTCTCCTGCAGGAGGATGAGGCTCTGGGAGGCGGTACCCTTGCCGAGTCCCAGGTACTCGGCCACCGCCGCGGGCGTGTCGCTGTAGCGGTTGGCCCGCCCCAGGAACCGGAGCACCCGGAGATGGACCGGCTGGAGCGCCCACTCGCCGCCCAGGCGGCGTTCCTCCGCCAGGAGGAGGGTCGCCAGCCGTTCCAGCAGGTCGTACGGAGTCGGATAGGTCATGGAGATATAATATCGACTCGATAGGGTATTGACAACCTCGACCGTGGTCCCTAGATTGCGCCTAGTAGTATCGAGTCGATACTACAAATGACCGAGAGGAGAAGCGACCATGAAGAGAGCCACGTTCTACCATGCGGGATGCCCCGTCTGCGTCTCGGCCGAGCAGCAGTTCGTCGACGCCATCGATCCGGGCAAGTACGAAGTCGAGATCGTTCACCTGGGCACGGCCCGGAACCGCATCGAGGAAGCGGAGGGGCTCGGCGTCCAGTCGGTTCCGGCGATGGTCCTGGATGGCCAGCCGTTCCACATCAACTTCGGCGCCAGCATCTCGGATCTCAAGAGCTAGGCACCGTTTCAGGCGACACGGCTTGGGCCGCCCGCGGCGACGTGGGCGGGCCCGGCCGGGAACCAGCGCGACGTGCGCAAGCACACCCGCACCAGCAGAAGCATCACGGGGACCTCGATCAACACGCCCACCACCGTGGCCAACGCCGCGCCCGACGCGAGGCCGAAGATCATCACCGAGGACGCGATGGCGACTTCGAAGTGATTGGATGCACCGATCATCGCCGACGGCGCGGCATCGCGGTATGGCAGCCGCAGCCAGCGGGCCAGCCCGTAGGTGATCGCGAAGATCAGGACCGTCTGCAGGAAGAGCGGAACGGCGATCCAAACGATGGTGAGCGGATTGGCGAGGATGACTTCGCCCTTGAACGAGAAGAGCAGGACCAACGTGAACAGCAACGCGGTTGTCGTGACGGGGCTGAGAAGGTGGAGGAACTTCTGCCGAAACCACTCGTCCCCCTTCGTGGCGACGATCCAGCGACGGGTCAGGTAGCCCGCCACCAACGGCAGCGCGACGTAGACGGAGATCGACAGCAGGAGCGCCTGCCACGGGACCGGAAGCTTGCCGACGCCGAGAAGGAGTCCACCCAGCGGCCCGTAGAGCAGGAGCATGGTGAGCGAGTTGATGGCTACCATGACCAGCGTGTGGCTGTCGTTGCCGCGCGCCAGGTAACCCCACACGAGCACCATGGCGGTGCACGGCGCGATTCCGAGCAGGATGCAGCCGGCCAGGTAGCTTCGCCAGAGCGGAATCTGAAGCCACTTGAGGCCGTCCTGCAGCACCACGGTGCCGGATCCGTACGCGCTTCCCACCGGGAGGTCCAGGCCGAACGGCATCTTCACGTAGTCGAATGCATCCACGCCAATGAAGCTGCGAAACAGGAACCCCAGGAAGAACACGCTGATCGCGTACATTGTAAACGGCTTGATCGCCCAGTTCACGAAGAGCGTCAGCCCCACGGGCTTGAGGTTCTGCCCGGCCCGGATCACCTCGCAGAAGTCGATCTTCACCATGATCGGGTACATCATGAAGAAGAGGCAGATGGCGATCGGGATCGAGACGACCGGTGCCCCATCGACGGTCAACGACAGACCGTCCAGCGCCTGGGCCACGCCGGGAGCGATCTTCCCGAGCAGGATGCCTCCGCCGATGCAGAGCAGGACCCAGACGGTCAGGTAGCGCTCGAAGAAGCCCAGTCCCTGGGGCTCCTTGGTGATGCAGGCTTCACTGGCCACGGTTCGTTTCCTCCGGGCGGTTGCGAGCTTCCTTGCCGGACGCCGAGGTGCCCGCGCTCATCGGGGGCTCTTCCCGGTTCCGGGTTGTGCGCGGGGTAGACAGAGTTCGGGGTGACCCTGGCAGCAGTCGTCTCCCAGGAATTGCAGCAACTCCTGCATCCGCTCCACGCCCAGGGTGTAGCGAATCGACCGGCCTTCCCTTCGCGAGTGGACCAGGCCCGCTCGGCTGAGCTCCTTGAGATGGAAGGAAAGGGTGGCCGGCGGAATGTCGAGGCCCTCGGCGATCACGCCGGCGGGAAGCCCTTCGGTTCCCGCCCGGACCAGCAGCCGGAAGGCCCTGAGCCGTGTCTCCTGAGCCAGCGCCCCGAGGGCGGCGATCGCGGATTCCAGTTCCATAGTTGTGGAAATATAAAAGGGAAGGCCCCGGGAGGCAAGGGCTGTGTTTCGCGTGGGTTGGGCCCAGGGCGCGGCTCCCGCGCTTCACGACCCGGATTCGTCGAGTTCCGGCGGAGTGCGGCGCGGTCGGTCCCTGGATCGTCGAGCCGGTTTTGAGATTGATTTGAGACGGCTTTGGCCCCGGTTTGAGGACCGATGGGCCCGCCGCCCCCTAGTCTCCGTATCGAGTCCGACGTCCACCCCATCGCACCGAGGCGAGGGGGCGTTTCCCGGAAACCGGAGGCTGTTGTGTCGAATCTGGTCCGCGCGCTTGCGTGCTCGCTTCTCCTGTTGTGGACCGGCTCCGCCGCCGCTCAGACCACCTGGGACGGCGGGGGAGACGGATCGTCCTGGAGCGATCCCGTCAACTGGAGCCCCGACGGCGTCCCGGACGCCACGACCGACGTCCAGATCGACGGCGGCGCCTCGGTGGTCCTCGACGTGGCGGCGGCGGCCCGCGATCTCGCGCTGGACAATGCGTTCCTCTCCGGGCCCGGAGACCTCACGGTGGCGGGATTCCTCACGTGGGGCGCGGCCACGATCGAGGGATCCGGCGCGTTCACTGCGAACGGCGGGATCCTG
>BQJX01000035.1 GCA_021604925.1 Gemmatimonadota bacterium | reverse complement strand
GGACGGGACGGGTGACATCCGCCGCCAGGCGATCAGCGCCGCGCCGGACGTGGTGCTCCTGGACCTGAACCTGGCCGGCCGCGACGGGCTGGACGTGCTGCGGGAGCTGGCGGAGTCCGAGCTGGAAGCACCGGTGCTCATGGTCACGGGCACGGATGACGTGTCCGTGGCCGTGCGAGCCATCCGGGCCGGGGCGTTCGACTACGTGACCAAGCCGCCCAAGCTGGACGAGCTCTCACTGTCCATCCAGCGCGCGTTGAAGGTGACCAAGGTGGCCCGAGAGCGCGACGTCTACCGGGAGATCACGGATCGGCGGTACTCGTTCGTCCGCAGCGGCAACGTCCGCATGAACCGCGTCTACGAGCTGGCGCGCAAGGTGGCCGGCAGCGAGATGACCAGCGTGCTCATCCAGGGGGAGTCGGGCACGGGGAAGGAGCACGTGGCGCACCTGATCCACCAGCGCTCCGCCCGCGCGGACAAGCTGTTCCTGGAGATCAACTGCGCCAGTCTTCCCGAGCACCTGCTCGAGAGCGAGCTGTTCGGACACGAGAAGGGATCGTTCACGGACGCGTCGGCGCGCAAGCGCGGACTGCTGGAACTGGCCGACGGCGGCACGCTCTTCCTGGACGAAGTGGGCGAGATGGCCATGAACATCCAGGTGAAACTGCTGCGGGTCCTGGAGCGGATGACCTTCCGGAGGGTTGGCGGCACGGAGGACATCGACGCATCGGTCCGGATCATCTCGGCCACGAACCGCGATCTGGCGGAGTCCGTGAAGGCCGGCGAGTTCCGTGAGGACCTCTACTTCCGGCTGAAGGTGGTCCCCATCGAACTGCCGCCGCTCCGGGACCGCGAGGAGGACATTCCGGTCCTCATGGAGCATTTCCTCCAGGAGTTCAGCACGTCGTTCTCCAAGCAGTTCCGATCCGTGTCCGAGGAGGCGCTGCGCGTGGCCCGGGACTATGCGTGGCCCGGCAACATCCGGGAGCTTCGCAACGCCATGGAACGCGCCGTGCTCCTGAACGACGGGGAGTCGTTGACGGCGGAGATGCTGCAGGTAGGGGCAGGGGAGAGGGCGGTCGAGGAGGGCCACATCTCGGAGTTCCTGTCGCAGATGCGCGAGATCCAGGACCGCGGAATCCCGGAGGAGGGCGTGGCCTTCGAGAACCTGGTGGAGTCCGTGGAGAAGTACCTGATCCAGCTGGCTTCGGAAAAGGCGGGGTGGAACCAGAGCCTGGCGGCCCGCTACCTCCATCTGAACCGGGACAAGCTCCGGACCCGGATGAAGAACTACGACCTTCCGGGGCCGCAGCCCGAGCGCCCGTAGCAGAATCTCCTTTCTCCTCCGCGCCGGATTCCTTACATTCCTTCGACTATGCCTGGAAGAAGCGCAGCCCGTCTCGGTTGGCTGGGTCTGCTCGTTCTTCTCGTGGGATGCGGGACGTATCGATTCTCCTCGTCACTGCTGCCCAGCCACATCAAGACGGTCGGGATTCCCCTCATGGAGAATCGAACCGATCGCCCGGATCTGGCCGCGGCACTGGCCGACTCGTTGGTCGAAGCGTTCATCGACGACAACACGCTGAAGGTCGTGGATGAACGGGACGCCGACGCGATCGTGGAGGGCGTCATCGTCGGCTACCGGCGAACCCCCTTCACGTACGACGAGAACGAGAACGTCCAGACCTACCGCGTGGAGATCGCGCTCGAAGCCCGCTTCGTGGACGTGAGAAAGAACGACTTCCTGTGGGAAGAGATGAACCTCTCCCAGTGGGATACCTACAACTTCGTGTCCGTCGGCGGGCAGCCGGCAGAGGACGAGGAGACGGCGATCGGTCGCGTCCTCGTCAAGCTGAGGGACGACATCGTGAACCGGTCCATCGAGGGCTGGTAGCCGGGGGCGAGATGGAAACGCAAGGAGTCCGCGAGGTCTGGGCCGACGGCGCGCGCTGGCCGTTCGCCGCGATCGAGAAGAAGTGGCAGGAGCGATGGGAACAGGAGAAGACGTTCCGCACGCCCGAACAACTCGACGATCGCCCCAAGTTCTACGCGCTGGTCATGTTCCCGTATCCCTCGGGATCCGGACTGCACGTGGGACACCCCGAGTCCTACGTGGCCGCCGATATTCTCGCCCGCGCCAAGCGCATGATGGGCTTCCGCGTGCTGCACCCCATGGGCTTCGACTCGTTCGGACTCCCGGCGGAACAGTACGCGGTGCAGACCGGCACGCACCCGCGCGTGACCACGAAGAAGAACGTGGACACGTTCCGGCGACAGATCCGATCGCTGGGGCTCTCCTACGACTGGGAGCGCGAGGTCCGCACGTCGGATCCCGCGTACTACCGATGGACGCAGTGGATCTTCCTGCGTCTGTTCGACTCCTGGTACGACGAGGAAGCGGCGCGGGCCCGGCCCATGAGCGAACTGCCGATTCCCCCCGATGTGCAGTCCGAGGGCGAAGCCGCGGTTCGCCGCTACCGCGACTCCGAGCGTCTGGCGTACCAGGCGGAAGTGGCCGTGAACTGGTGCCAGGAACTGGGCACGGTGCTCTCGAACGAAGAGGTCATCGACGGCAAGAGCGAGCGTGGCGACCACCCGGTGACCAAGTTGCCGCTGAAGCAGTGGATGCTGCGCATCACGAAGTACGCGGACCGGTTGCTGGCGGACCTGGATGACCTGGACTGGCCCGAGCCGCTGAAGATGCAGCAGCGCAACTGGATCGGCAAGTCCACGGGAGCCGAGATGGACTTTCCGTCCGCGGCGACCGCGACGACGGATCGCGGGGGAGTGTTCCCGCGCGAGGTCCCGGAGAACACGATCCGGGTCTACACCACGCGCCCGGACACGGTGTTCGGGGTCACGTTCATGGTCCTGTCGCCGGAGCATCCGCTGGTGGACCACTTCACCACGGATGGACAGCGCGCCGCCGTGGATGAGTACCGGCAGGCGGCCGCCCACAAGTCCGATCTGGAACGGACCGACCTGGCCAAGGACAAGACCGGCGTGGATACGGGCGGCTTTGTCGTGAACCCGGCAACCGGCGAGAACGTGCCGGTGTGGATCGCCGACTACGTGCTCATGGGATACGGCACCGGCGCCATCATGGCGGTGCCCGGACACGACGTGCGGGACCAGGAGTTCGCCGAGGCGATGGGGCTGGAGATCCGCCCGATCCTGGAAGTGGCGGGGGAGGCGTTGCCGGCGGGGGAGGACTCCCCGGACGCCCGCTACGTTCGATCCACCGGGCCGGGCGTCTCCCTGGACGGACTCGACATCCCGGCCGGGAAGCAGGCCGCCGTGGACTGGCTGGTGAACTCCGGCCATGGGACCGCCGCGTCCAACACCAAGTTGCGCGACTGGCTGTTCAGCCGGCAGCGCTACTGGGGCGAGCCCATTCCCATCCTGCACGATGAACAGGGGAACATGGTGGCGGTGCCGGACTCCGAACTGCCCGTGGTCCTGCCGGAGATCGAGGACTTCCAGCCGACCGGACGTCCGGAGCCGCTGCTGTCCAAGGCCACGGAGTGGATCGCCGTGACGGATGCCAGCGGCAAGCAGTGGAGCCGCGAGACGAACACCATGCCGCAGTGGGCGGGTTCCTGCTGGTACTACCTTCGCTACATCGATCCGCACAACGAAAGCGCGTTGGTGGACCCGGCCCTGGAACGGGCGTGGATGCCGGCGGACGTGTACATCGGCGGGGCCGAGCACGCGGTGCTGCATCTGCTGTACGCGCGCTTCTGGCACAAGGTGCTCTTCGACCTGGGGCACGTGTCCACGCGCGAACCGTTCCAGAAGCTGATGAACCAGGGCATGATCCTGGGCGAGAACAACGAAAAGATGTCCAAGTCGCGCGGCAACGTGATCAACCCGGACGACGTCGTGAACGAGCTCGGTGCGGACGCGTTGCGGCTGTACGAGATGTTCATGGGCCCGCTGGAAGTCGACAAGCCGTGGTCGACGAAGGGCATCCACGGGATCTCGCGTTTCCTGGATCGCGCGTGGCGCGCCGCGCAGTTCGCGGCACCGGAGTCCGGCGACCCCCACGCGCGGGAGCGCCACCGGACGATTCGCAAGGTGGGCGAGGACATCGAGCGGGTTCGCTTCAACACGGCGATCTCGGCCATGATGGAGTACGTGAACGCGCTGACCAAGGCGGAGTCGGCCACGGATGAGGACAAGCGCGTGCTCACGTTGCTGGTGTCACCGTTCGCGCCACATTGGGCCGAGGAGGTCTGGAGTCGGCTGGGCCACGGGGAGTCGCTGGCCTACGAGTCGTGGCCCACGTTCGATCCGGAACTTGCCAAGGCCGAGATGCTCACGATCGTGGTCCAGGTGAACGGGAAGGTCCGCAGCACGTTCGAAGTGGAGCCGGACACGCCCAAGGACGACGTCGAGCGGCTCGCCCTGGCGGACGAGACAGTGCTGCGGCACCTGGAGGGGCGCCCACCCAGGAAAGTGATCGTGGTTCCCGGGCGCCTGGTGAACATCGTCGTCTAGGGCGTGGTCGTCTAGGGCGTACGCCGCCGCCCACCCAGCTTGCCCAGCACGAATCCCACCACGAGCCCCGCGGCCGCGGTCAGGAACACCAGTGCGACCAGCGAGATGCCGCGTGTCCACGTCAGGAACCGGAGCTCCACGACCTCCGAGTTCTGCACCCCGATGATGAGAAGCAGCGCCAGGCAGAAGACGACGGCAGCCAGTTGCACCTTGAGCATCGTGGTTCCTAGCGCTGAATCGTGGTGGTCGTGGTGCCGGTCTTGGGCTTGTCCCACCGCGTCCCGATTCCGAAGACGACGGCCCAGTTGCTGGCGTCGTCCACGAACTCACGGCGGACTTCCGCGCCCAGGTTGAACGAGCCGGCCGTCGACAGGAGGCCGTAGCCGATCTCCGCGCCGATGTTCGTACCACTGATGGCGTCGGCGAGGTCCTCGTCGTCCGGAACCTTGGCGTCCAGGAAATGCGCCGCCAGGCCCAGGTTGACATAACCCTGAACGCCGGAAACCGGCGGCAGTTCAAGCCCGACGCTGGTGAACAGCCGGAAGTCGCGGAGCGTACCGGTTCGATCGCTGAACGCCGCCGGGTCGATGTCGGCGGACCAACGAGTGGCGCCCGCGGTCAGATGCATCCACGGCTGGAAGACGGTGCCCAGGTTCGCTGCACCACCGATCAATAGCCCCGCGTCTGCGTCATCGGGAATGACCACGCCCAGGAGGCCTTTGACGCCGGTGGGCCGGACCTTGGCCTTCTTGTCGGCGGCAACGGCGTCCGTTGCGTGCAGCAGAACGAGTACTGCGGCCAGGAGCGCCGCGGAATTGCGAAAGCCCATCGTGGGAACACCTCCGTAGAAGTTTGCGCGCTCGCGCGGGCGCGCGACAACGCGACTTGGGCGAATCGACTCCGGTCTGTCCACGCGACGGCCCGGAGCGCACATCCATCCAAAGAACTAGACCCGGTGGGACGCGAAAAGTCACGCCCGGATTGCCGCGGTTCAAGAAGTCGCGCCCGGATTCATTGGTTCCGGGCCCGGCCTCTGGCCCGGGGTTGCCTCTGGATCGGGGAGCCGCGCCGAGCTCGTTCCGGTGGGGACTCTCGGGTCGCCCTGGACCACAGGTGAACATAATCTCTCTTTTGGGACATTGGGCCTGAGCGGAGCATTCCAGGGGGCCGGCGCTTGCCGGTGTGCCCCTACGCGTTCCCCAGTGCCATCAGCTCGAACTTGGCGTCCTCGGCTTCCGGGGAGTCCGGGTGCCGATCCACCACGGCCTGGTAGAGTTCCCGCGCCTGGTCCGGTTGGCCCTGGCGCAACGAACAGCGGGCGGCAGACATGGCGCCCTGGATCCGCGAGCCGGCGTGGGTGCCGGTGTCCCAGATGGCGCGGTAATCCGCGATCGCCCCGGCGAGGTCGCCGCTCTCTTCCTTGCAGGCAGCAATCGCCAGGCGGGCACCGTCTTTCATCAGATCATCATAGAGCGGTTTGCTCAGAAACTCCTCGAAGGCGATCTGCGCGTTCGCCCAGTCGTGGGACTCGAAGTAGGCGTTGCCGAGTACGTAGGCGGCTTCCTTGGCTGCCCGCGACCCGCCGTGGTTGGAGCGCACCGCCTGGAGCGCCGCAATCCCGGTGTCCATGCGACCGAGCGCGAACTCCGTTCGTGCCTCGGACAGGGCCCGGTCCGCTTCGGGATTGCCGCCCGTTCGGCCAGACGCGTCTCCGCCGACGCGGACCGCCAGCACGACCGCGGCGATGAAGACCACAAGGCCGCCCACCACGATCGCGACGTTGTCGCGCGCGTAGGCCAGCCCGGACTGCACCAGCTCCAGGAAGTGGTCTTCCTTCAGCTGCTTCTTAGAAAGGCGCTCCGACATTCCCGGTTACTCCCCCGCCGCCCTCTGGCGGCATTCTTGACTCAAACCCGGGAGATCCTAGCACTCCGCCCCACGTTCGACAAGACGGCGGGAGGGCCCGCGCCGGGCGGGGCGCCAGCGCTCGCGCTGGGGAAACCGCGGCGATCGCGCCGGACGGTGGCGGGCTCGTGGGGGGGAAACCACGGCGGTCGCCGGGCGCTGGCGGCGTTGCGTGTCCGCCGAACTAGCTCACTGTAATGATCGGTAATAACCCTTTGACACTCCGAGCCGCCGCCCGCCTATAATCCGCCGCACGCCTCACCGCGAGCGGAGGTCCGGTCCATGCGCGGCTACCGACGAAGGCATCCGTTCAGCTATCTCGCCGGGGTGGCGCTGTCGGTCCTGCTGGTGACATTGCTGGGAAGCCGGCTGCTCGGGACCGAGAACTCGCCCCTCTGGGGCATGCTCGTCAACGACGACGGCACCGTACGTCGGGTCATCCAGGACTCGCCGGCCGCCGCCGTGGGACTGGTGGCGGGCGACCGGATCGTCTCGGTGGGCGGCGCGGCGCCCTGGATCAACGTCTGGGACCGGGAGCGCGGCGAGAACGGCGCCCTCCATGTGCAGTTCACCGACCGGCAGGGCGAGGCCCGCACGGCGAATCTCCTGCCGACCCCCCTGCCCCGCTCCGAAATCCTACGCCGTCTGTTCGTGGCGCTGGTGGTCCTCAGTTTCGCGCTGACCGGTCTGGTCGTCTTTCTGAGCCGATCCGATCGTGTGGGCACGTTGTTCTTTCTCATGTGTCTGCTCTTTGCGCGCCTGCTCATCCCGGGCATCCCGCCGGAGGGTCGAGTCCCGTTCCTGCTGGACAAGGTGTTCCTGGACCTGGCGAGCCTGGTCCTGCCCGCCGTGCTCCTGCACTTCTTCCTGAACTTTCCGCGTCGCGCGGACTTCCTGGCGCGCAACGGGCGACTCGCGTGGCTGCTCTACGTGCCGGCGATCGTGGGCATGCCGGTGGCGTTGGCCTACGATCTGGATCTCGTGCTGGTCGGCAAGACGGTCACACCGGCCGCGCTGATGTTTCAGCAGGTGATGGCGCTGGTCTTCGTGGGCATGACCGTGTGGGGGATCGTGTCGTTCGTGCGCGGTGTGCGCAGCGTCACGTCGCCGGTGCTGCGGCGCAACGTTCGCTGGGTGTTGCCGGGGACGCTGCTCGGAGTCCTCCCTCCCATGCTGCTCTCTGCCGTGTTGAACCAGTTTCCCTCGGTGCAGTTGCCGGGCGATCGCTACGCGTTCGTCACGCTCATGCTGGTCCCCATCTCGTTCGCCCACGGGATCATCCGCTACGGACTGATGGACCTGGAACTCGTGGCCAAGCGAAGCGTGGTCTACACCACACTCACGGCCTTCCTGGTGGCTCTCTACTACGTGGCGGCCGAGGCGCTCGGGAATCTCTTCATCGCGGCGACCACGCCCGGGCGGACCGTGGTGTCGTTCGCGATCGTGTTCGCGGCGGCCCTTCTCTTCGTCCCGGCG
The DNA here is from genome assembly GCA_021604925.1 of Gemmatimonadota bacterium. Lineage (GTDB taxonomy): Bacteria > ARS69 > ARS69 > ARS69 > ARS69 > BQJX01. The sequence continues at coordinate 3,626 of BQJX01000035.1, read as the reverse complement.
CGCGACCGCGCCCAGGCGATCGTGGACCAGTCGTTCTACCGGAAGCGATACCGCTACCGCCGCACGCTTCAGGAGTTCTCGCGGCTGTTCGCCACGTTCCTGGAGCAGGACGAACTGGTGCGCCTCCTGGTCGACAAGCTGCCCGGCGTGCTCGGCACCGAGCGGGTGGCGCTGTTCGTGCGGAACTCCCCGGACGATTCGCTCCGGCTCGTGGGGACCCGGGGCCTGGGCGCACGCGAGGTCCCGTTTCCGGTGTTCTCGCCGTCGGATCCGCTGCTGGCGTGGTGGCACGAGTCCGAGGGCCCCGTCCCCATTGATCCGCACGGGCCGGACGCGTTCGACCGGCTCCCGCCGGACGAGCAGTCGCTGTTCCGGACGCTGGACCCGCGCGTGCTCGTGTTCCTGCCGCGCGAGCGATCCATCGAAGGGTTGCTCGTGCTCGGCGCGAAGCAAGGGGGCGAGTCGTACCGCGGCGAGGATCTCGAGTTGCTGGCGACCCTCGGCGATCACGCGGGCACGGCCCTCTCCTCGTCCCGTCTCCACGAGGAAGCGTTGGCGCGCCGTCGCCTGGAGGAGGAACTGGCGGTGGCCAAGCGGATCCAGGCCAGTCTGCTGCCCTCCACCGTGCCGCAGCGCGACGGCCTGGAGATTGCCGCGGTCACTCGGCCGTGCCACGAGATCGGGGGCGACTTCTTCGATCTGCTGGACTTCGGCGAGGATGGCATTGGCCTCGCGGTCGCCGACGTTTCCGGCAAGGGCGTGCCGGCGGCCCTGATCCTCTCCGGACTGCAGGCCACCCTCCGGGCCGAGGCGGGACCGTCGGACGCACCGGAACCGGTGGTCCGCAAGATCAACGAGAGGCTCTGCAAGGATGTGCAACCGGGGAGCTTTGCCAGCATGCTGTACGCGCATCTGGACGTGGAGCGATCCTCGATCCGGTACGTGAACGCGGGCCATCCCGCGGGGCTGGTCGTGCACCGCGACGGGTCGCTGGACCGGCTGGAGGAGGGCGGCATGCTCCTGGGCGTGGAATCCACGGCGGCGTACGCGGCCGGCGAGCACCAGTTCGTTCCGGGCGACCTGCTGCTGCTCTACAGCGACGGCGTCACGGACGTTCTGAACGAGGCCGATGAGGAGTACGGCCAGGACCGTCTGGAAGCCCTTCTGCCCCGTCTGGCCCATCTGCCCACCCAGTCGGTCCTGGATCGCGTGATCGCCTCGGTCGAATCGTTCGTGGGGGGTGCGTTGCCGGACGACATCACCCTGCTGGTGACCAAGTTCGGCCCACGCTCCGCCGTGCCGGACGCTAGCTGACCAAATCTCGACCAGCGGTTCCGCCCAACTTCTGGTCAGACCGGTCCCCCTTCGGTCGGCGATCGCCATGTGAAACAAAGTACTTAATGGAACATCAGTAACTCCTTGCCGTGACGTGGCTTGAGTCGGTTCTCTTGCTGCCCTTCTTTGCGTCGGTTTGAGAGTCGTTGGCACTGCCTATGCACAGGTGTGGGGTGTCGATCGTGGGCATGCCCTGCGCGATAGGAGACACACGCATGAGATGGCACTTGCTGGCAGCAATGACCCTCTTGGCGCTCTTCGACTTCTTCTGGTGGATGAGATGAGGAAGGACGTAGACGCCGAGGAGTGCAACCGGCCGGGCCTCGTGGTGTGACTTCTGCGTCACGGGGCCCGGAACCCTTCCTCGAACCGCCGATGTGAGGGAACGATGTTCCAGAGCCCCTGGATGAACCGCGTCGCACTGACAATCTTTGCCGCTGCTTTGTACTGGGGAGTGGCGGCCCAATGGTGGGTTCCCCGCACGATTCCGGGTTGATCGGGAAAGACGTCCGGAAGACGCGCGACAAGAACCTCAAAGGCCTCCCTTCGGGGAGGCCTTTCTCGTTCCACTCTCCCCCACGGAACGGACGCGCCTCGCCCTCGTCAGCGCAGGATCGCGAACTTGCCCCTCACTCGATCCGTGGTGGCACCGTCCTGGCTGAGCTCGATCGTGTACAGGTACACGCCCGGCTCCACCTTGGCCGAGGCCCAACGGATGTCGTCGCCGGACACCCGATTTTCGCCGGCGACGTTGCCGTTGAAGAACGACGTCTCGCCGGTGGAGAACGTGCCCACGATCAGCCCTTCCAGATCCCGAACCGCGAGGTCCACGCCCGCGTTCCGGGTCAGCTCGAAGTAGAACGTGAGTTCGTCGCGGGTTCCGCGCACCGGATTCGGAAACACGTAGTGGTTCAGCACCCGGGGCCCCGAGGCCTCCGCTCCCTTCAGGAAGAAGCGGGTGGAGCCTCGGTTGTTGGCGCTGGACACCTCCAGCTGCGCGTAGCCGTTGTCCAGTCCTTCGACGATGGCGTGGATCTCGTGGAACCCCTCGGACACGCCTGCCGTGGACCACGTGAGGTCGAAGTCCACGATGCCGCCGCTCGGGAAGAACCGCGTCTGCTGAACGGTTCCGATGGGGACTCCATCCACGTTCGGATCGCCGTCGTAGAAGGTGACCCGCGCCGTCAGCGAGTCCACCGTGTTGCCGATGAAGGTGAGCGACGAGCTCCCGAAGTTGTGGACCGCGGCCGAGATCTGGACATCCCGCCCGGCGACGAAACCCAGGGAGGGCGAGGCCGGCATGGCGGTCAGTTCACCCGCGGGAATCGACAGATCGGGAACCGTGTACTGGACCGCCAGTCGCGCCATCGAGGCCACGATGAGCTGGACCGAGAGCTGCAACTGCAGTTCCGGATTGGGGCGGCCCGACGGCGGGAAGATCGTGTCCCACACGTCCGTGTGGCGATGATATCCGGGATAGCGAACGTCGCGGTCCTCCAGAACGAGGACCGCATCGATTCCGTGCGACCAGAAACTCGCGTGGTCGCTGCGGGCGAAGAACTCCACGTACTTCTCGATCGGAAGCGAGGCGACGAACTGATCTCCGGACTGGAGGATCCAGTCGGCGAGCCATTCCGAACTCTCGTTCGTCATGACGTCCACTTCGTTCAGGCTGGCGTTGTAGCCGAGCATGTCCGTGTTCAGAACTCCGAAGATCTCCTGCCCGACCTGTGAGACCCAATGGTTCGCGAAATCGGCGGAGCCCACGAGCCCGATCTCCTCCGCCTGGAAGGCGACAAAGTAGATGTCGAAGTCGAACGCGAGCGGAGAAAGCAATCGTGCGGCCTCGATCAGGGCGGCGATCCCCGTCGCGTTGTCGTCCGCTCCGGGAGAAGGATCGGTATCGGCGTCCCAGTTGCAGGCCGGGTTCCCCTGGATCGCGGCACTTCCCGCCGCGCAGTCACAGCCGGATGCCGGCGACTTGATCCCATCCGCGCAGAGCTGCAACCCGGTGCTGCGGGCCGCCGTGGCATCCATGTGGGCGGTCAGCAGGACGGCGCCCGCACCGGGGATTCCGGAGTCGATCTTGCCCACGATGTTCACGAGCTGAACGGAAACCCCGTCGTCGTTGTTGGTCGAGAACGGTTGAGCGTACACCGAGTCCACGCCCGCATCCTGCAACCAGATCATGATGGAGTCCCGGTGGGTCCCGCGCGTGGCGGAGTCTTCCCACCACCTCACGCCGGGCGCTCCACTGACCTCCTCGGAGAGACTGCGGACGACCCGTTCCA
>BQJX01000034.1 GCA_021604925.1 Gemmatimonadota bacterium | reverse complement strand
GAGCATGCAGCACAGCCTGGAAGTCCGCTGCCCGCTGCTGGACCATCGCGTCGTGGAGTTCGCGTTCCGCATCCCCACCGATCGCAAGCTCCCCGGCCTCAAACCGAAGCACCTCCTCCGCTCGATCGGGCGCCGTCGCCTGCCCGCCGAGAACATCGACCTGCCGAAGAAGGGGTTCACCGCGCCCGTGTCCGAGTGGTTGACCGGCCCGTTCCGGGATCGCTTCACCGACGATGTGCTGGCCCCCGGAGCGGCCATCGGCGGGCACCTGGATCAGGAGTTGCTGCGAACCTGGCACGCGGAGCACTGTGCGCGGACCGCCGATCGCACCTACCCGCTGTGGGCCGCGTGGATGTTCGCCCGCTGGTTGGCCGCGCAGGAGTAGCGCGTCGCTTTCTAGCCGCCGGAGCTCCCGATCCGCCACAGTTCCAGGCTCGGCCCGCGCACGGTGTCGTCCGGTTCGAAGGTGCCCAGCAGTTCCACCTGCGGCGCGTTGAGCAGTTCCTCGTAGAAGTGGCGGCGGCTCCACTTCGCCTGGGACAGGGCCTTCCCGCCGCCGCCCACGAAGTCGCCGGTGGGAATCACCGCGTACTCCACGCCCCACTCCCGCGCGACCGCCATGGAAGGCCACACGCCCGAGGCTTCCACCACGCGGAGATCGTAGAGGGGTGGCGCCAGCGCTTCCACCCGGTGGGACCAGTACACGGCTTCCCGGGCGCCCATGTTCTCGAGGTAGGCCGCCCGCTCCTTCAGGTTCTTCTTGAGGTTGGGAATCGGAACCAGCGGCGCGCCATACAGTTCCACGGTTCCGGGACACACCACCACGGAGCGATGTTCCAGATGGCTCCGGATCCAGGCCGCCGCCAGACTCACGGTGGTGGGTTGGGCGTCCTGGCGATTGGACCGGAACGACGTCCACGCCGGCTCCAGCGCCACCACCGCCGCCAGGACCGCGGCCGCGGGCACCACGCCGCGTCCGAGCGGACGCAGCCGTTGCGCCAGGTCGTCCAGCGCCACGCCGGCCAGCAGGCAAACGCTCGGCAGGAGAGCGTGCAGGCCGGTCTCTCCGGGGATTCGATACACCCCCGCCACGATCACCGCCAGGGCGAAGCCGGCATGCCACGCCACGACGGGACGCTTGGCCAACCAACCCAGGGCGATTCCCAGCACCGCCAGCAGCGCCATGGCGGGTCCCATGGCTCCCCCGGTCCTTGCCAGCTCGGCGAACGCTCCGCCGATCGTGTCGCCGTTGGGAATCGCGAAGGCGCCCCACACGCCGAGCCCGAGGAGTCCCAGCGGATCGGGGATCGCCGCCAGGACGAGACCCGCCGCCGCCGCCCCCAGCGTCCGACCACCCAATGGGCGCAATGCGACCACGTAGGGAATCAGCAGGAGCACGCTGGGCCAGCCGCACCGCAGGGTGGCACCCAGCAGCAGGGCCAGCGCCCACCCCGGCCAGCGGCGTCGCCGCGCGGCCTCGTCCGCGATCGCCAGCCAGACCAGCCCGATGAGCAACACCTGCACCGCGTCCCCGGAGACGCGGCGGGACAGCTCCACGTGGGTTCCCGCGACCGCCAGGAACAGTCCGGCAACCCATCCCGCCCGCACGCTGACTTCGGCGGCCGCGTGCCGGGCCAGCACCACCACCGTGGCCGCTCCGGCCAGCGCCGCGCCGATCCGCGCCACCGTGAGGAACTGCGTGGGGTCACCCGCCAACCAAGTGGCGAACTCTCCGGGATCGTTCACCAGACCGAGCACCCGAAGCGCCAGGAACGCGCCCACCGACTCCAGCCAGAGCAGGCACTGGTGCACGCCGCCCGCCAGGGGTTGCACGCCGCCCGGGCCCATCGACCAACCCAGCGATGAGAACGTGGTCACCCATCGCTCCTCGGGTTGCGTCTCCGGGAGCCCGAACCCGATCCACAGAACGCGCAGTCCGAACGCACCGAGCGCAAGTGCCGCCAGTCCCGCCAGCGGTACGCGACGCAGCGTGGACTCAGCCACCGTCCACCTCCCGCGGACGCACCGGAGCGATCAGGTACACGAGCCCGCCGGCCAGCGCCAGCGTGATGGTCACGCCGAGGAAGCCGGCGGCCAGGGCCACGCCGCCCGCGGGTTCCAGCGCGGACGCGCGGAAGAAGAACTCGTAGCCCATCTCCCGGACGCCAAGCCCGCCGAAGCTCACCGGGATCATGCTGACGGCCTGCACCACCGGGACCAGCGCCAGCAGACTGCGGAACGAAGCCACGCCACCGAGCCCCTGCGACAGCAGCGCGTTCGCCACGACCAGCGCCAACTGCCAGCCCAGCGACAGGACCACGCCCCCGAGCAGGGCCATCGGATGGAACCCGTAGGATCGGAACTGCAGCGCCACGCGACGCAGTCCGCGCAGCCCCTTGCCCAGACGCCCCTGCCGCTCCGAACGAGGCAGCGGCACGAAGCCCAGCACGCCCAGCCCCACCACGTAGACCAGCGTCGCGAACAGCAGCGACAGCCGGACCGCGGCCATCTCCGGACGCACGAAACTCGCGGTCACGCCGATGCCCAGCAGGCACCCGAAGCCCAGCGCGCGCTCCATGAGAATGGAACTGCCGATCAGGGACAGCGGCACGCCGGCGCCCACGCCGGTGCCGCGCACAACATCACCGCCGACGGTGGTCGGGAGGAACTGGTTGAAGAAATAGCCCACAAAGTAGAGGCGCACCGCCCGCGGCAGCGCCAGGCTCACGCCGAGCGCGCCCAGGAGGACCTTCCAGCGCAGCGCGGAGATGACAAGGCCCGCGGCCACCACGCCGCAGGCCGACACGAAGGCCCAGGGATCCAGGCTGCGCAGGGTGTCCAGGAACTGCTGGTCGCCCGCGTACCGAACCCCCAGCCACGTGACCAGGGCGGCGCTGATTGCGAGCTTCCAGATCACGCTTGCCAAGCCGGACCTCATCCGTCGGTCTTGTCCTCGTCTCCCACGATTTCCCGGATCACGTAGATCGGCTTGTTCTGGGACTCGTGGTACGTGCGAATCACAATCTCACCCAGGAGTCCCATACTGATCAATTGCACCCCCATCAGAATCATGAGGACGCCCAGCAGCAGCAGCGGGCGTTCGGACAGGCGGATCTTGGCGAACAGCCGGAGGATGGTCAGGTACGCGGAGATGACGAACCCCACGCTGAAGATCCCCAGTCCCCACACGCCGAAGACCTGCAACGGCCGGGTGGAGAACGACAGCAGGAACTTCACCGTGATGAGATCCAGGATCACGCGGATCGTCCGTCCGATTCCGTACTTGGACACGCCCATCGTCCGGGCGCGATGGTTCACCGGCGTCTCCGTGATTCGCGCTCCGTACCAGCTGGCCAGCGCCGGGATGAAGCGGTGCATCTCGCCGTACAGGCGCACGTTCTTGAGCACTTCGGCGCGGTACGCCTTGAGGGAGCAGCCGTAGTCGTGGAGCTTCACCCCGGTGATCCGGCCGATCAACCAGTTGGCCATGGACGAGGGGAGGCGTCGCGACACGTACGCGTCCTTCCGGTCCTTCCGCCAACCGCTGACAATGTCGAAGCCTTCGGTCTCGATCTTGGCCATGAGCAGTTCGAGATCCGCCGGATCGTTCTGCAGATCCCCGTCCATCGCCACGATCACGTCGCCGCGGGCGTGGTCGAACCCCGCGGACATGGCCGCCGTCTGGCCGAAGTTGCGCCGGAAGAAGATCACGCGGAAGCGCGGATCCTCCTTGGGAACCTCGCGCAGGCGAGCCGACGTTCCGTCGGTGGAGCCGTCGTCGATGAGGATCACTTCCGCGTCGCGGCCCGAGGCGTCCAGCGCCGCGCCGACCTCGCGAACCAGCGGCCCCACGTTGTCCTTCTCGTTGTACATCGGGATCACGAACGACACGCTCAGCCGACGCGTGGACGGGACCCGACGTTCCTCCATGGCGCTACTCATTGCATGGCCTCCCTGGGTTCCCGCCGACCGTTCGACCGACCCTGCGCCAGGAACACGACACCACCGGCCACCGCGAACGTCAATGGGACAACGAACGCCAACGCTGCGAACACCGCAGCTTCCTCCTGTGGGACGCCCTGGGCGCCGAGAAAGCCCACGAGTCCGAGTTCCCGGACCCCCAGACCATTGAACGTGATCGGAAGCGCGGCGAACAGCATCACGGTGGGAACGATCACGAAGTACGAGACGAGCGGAACCTGGATCTCGACGGCGCGTCCCACCGACCAGTGGAACACGGCGGAGCACGCGGCCAGTCCCAGCGAAAACAGGATCGCCACCAGGAGAATGCGTCGTCTTTCCGCCAGGAGCGAGAGCGAATCGAGCACGCGCTTCATCTTGCGGGATACGGCCTCCGGCAGTCCCCGGAATCCGGTCAATGCGCGAAACACCTCCGGGCGCCCCACCGCCACCACCAGTCCCACCACGAGCGCCGCAAAGCCCACCGCCACGCCCCAGGGGCCCTGCCCGGGCCAGAAGAAGGCGCCCACGGCACCACCGGCCACCGCCATGATCGCCAGCGCCAGGATCCCGATCACGCGGTCACCCAGCACGCTGGCCGCGGCCGTGGCGCGCGTGGCTCCGTACCGGGTCAGGCCGAGCGCCCGCATGACATCGCCGCCCACGGAAGACGGCAGGAAGTTGTTGAAGAAGAGCCCCACGAGAATCAGGCGGGCCAGGGCGCCCGGCGGCACCCGGCATTCCGCGGCGCCCAGCAGTGCCCGCCAGCGCAGGAGCCAGCACGTCTTGGATCCCAGTTGCGCCACCACCGCCGCCGCGAGCCAGGCGGGGTGCGTGGCGGACAGCGTGGCCCAGGCCTGCTTGAGATCGACGCGAACCAGCAGGAAGACCAGCAGGCCCACCCCGATCGCGAGGCGAACCAGTGCCCCCAGAGTCCGGTTCATCCCGAAGAGCCGGCAGCGCGGGTCCGGGGCGTGGGTCGAGGGGAGTCGGAGCCGCCGTCGCGACGCCCTTTCGTCTGCTCGGAGCGGGGCCGCTTGGGTTCGTCGCCTTCTTCCGCGTGGTACGAGTCCTGGTAGTAGGAATGCCCGTAGTAGTACGGCAGGACATCTTCCATGTTGTTGACCACCACGCCGATCACGTTCGATCCCACGTCGTCCAGGATCCGCTTGGCCCGCACGGCCACGTCCTTCTGCGTGCGGCCGGCACGCACCACCAGCACCACTCCGTCCACCTCGCGCGAGAGCACCGCGGAATCCGACACCGGCAGCAGCGGCGGAGCGTCCACCACGATCACGTCGAAGAGCAGCTTGAGCTTCCCGAACGTGGTCGCGAGGCGGTCCGGGAGCAGCAGCTCGGACGGGAACGGGTGCTTGCCGCCGGCGGTCAGGATCTTGAGGTTCTCGTAGCGGCTCGGCTTGAGCGTGGTCTCGATGGAGTAGTTGTCCTTCAGGATCTCGGCGAGACCCGGCTCGCGCGGCACCTCGAACATCTCACCGATGCGCGGGCGATGCAGATCCGCATCCACGAGGCAGGTACGCAGCCCATGGTACTGGCAGGCGACAATCGCAAAGAGCGACGCGGACGTGGTCTTGCCTTCGCCCTGCTCGGAACTCGTGAACAGAATGGTCCGCAGCTTCTCTTCCTGCGCGCGGCGCGCGACCCGGGTGAAGATCCGCCGGAACTCGGTGACCTCCGGCGCACTCGGGTCGAAGTTCACGTAGATCGAGCGGTCTTCGTTTTGGTTGTTCGCCATCGTCAGCCCGCCAGACCTTTCTGCAGAATGAAGTACCAGTAGGAGGACGCAGCCAGGCCCAACCCAACAAGGATTCCGGACGCCACCAGGAGCCGCACCCGTCGACGGCGCGCCAGGTCCATCTCTGCCAGCACGGTGGCCTGCATGCGGGGCACCGTTCCGAGAATCGGAACCCCCAGCGCCGCCTCGATCTGGTCCGGCGACTTCAGCGTCAGGTCGAAGTACTCGGCCACCACGGCCGCCGCCAGTCCGAGCACGATGCCCATGCCAATGGCCAGCGCCAGGATCTTGTTGCGGTCCGGCGCGTACGGCGACAGCGGCACCTGCGGCGCCTCCAGCAGGATCACCGGGTTGCCCACATCCGCCGCCTGGACCGCCTTGGCGATCTGGGTGCTGTTCGCCTGATCCAGCCACGTCTGGTAGAGGTTCTCGGCGCTGTCCAGTTCCTCCCGCAGACGGCTCATCTGGAACTCTTCGGCCGGCATGCTCGTCAGATCCGAAGCGTACTTGCCCAGGAACTCCTCCAGTTGCAGCCGACGTCGCTCGGTCGCCTCCACGTTGATCTTGGTGTACTCGTAGTCCACGATCAGCTGGCGGTACTCCTCCACCACGGACGGGAAGGCCGCCTCCACCAACGCCTCCGCCTCGACCAGCAACTGCTGGCTCTTCACGGCAATCTGGGTCTTGGCGGAGAGCACCGGCGGCTCGCCATCACGGTACTCCACCGTGGTCAGGGCCAGGTGCCGCTCCAGCTCCAGCAGCGTCTCGCGGAGCGCCTCGAACTTGGGAGAGGTGACCAGGCCCAGGTCCACGAACGCCGTGAGGTTGGCCTCGGCCACCTGGCTGCGAATGATCTCATGCCGTCCCCGGGCGAACTCGAGATCGGCATTGGCCGCGGCGATCAGCGTGTTCACGCGGCTGATGTTGGTGGCACTGACGGGCGACGAGGACAGCGGGCGCAGCGCCACGCGTTGCTCATACGCGCCGATCTCGCGGCGCTTCTCCTCCACCTTCTCTTCGTAGATGGCCATCTGTTCCAGGGCGAACGTGTGCGCCTCTCCGGACATCTGCAGCTGGATCGTCCGCGTGGTCTGCAGGTACTGCTCCGCCACCGCCGCCGCCACGCGGTGGGCCTGCCACGGGTCGGGCGAGACGGCGCTGATCCGGAAGATGCTGCCGCCTTCCGAGCGCACATTGATCATGCCGCGGAGGATGTCCACGCAACGGCGCAGGAGCAGGTCGTTCTCGTCGTGGCCGGGGTTGCTCTTGGCGCGGGCACGAGCATAGGCCACCAGCCCGGCATCCTCGTGGAGGCCGATCTGCACGGCCACCGACTCCAGGAAGTTGGACGACGTGATCCGGCGCAGCATGAGGCGGGCCCGGTCCCGGTCGCGCCCCCGGGGGGCGGCGGCCGCCGCCACGGCCCGAGTGAGGCCCACGGAACTCTCCTGCGCCAGCGTGGCCGACGAGGAAAACATGGGCTGCATGAGTTGCACGCCCGCCGCGGCGGCCGCGATCGTGATCACGGCCGGCAGCAGGATCAAGAGTCGACGCCGCGTGATGATCCGGAAGACTTCGCGGTAGTCGAACGTGGCTCTTGCGTCGAGAATCACAGGAACTCCTGCCCGGAACGAACCGAGCCTATTGGGCTTGGGCCGTCGGGTCTGGCTCGATGACGATCGTAGTGGTGCCGTTGTTGCGGTTATCGTCACCTAGACGCCAGAAGATCAGTGCAGAACCCAAAATATCGCCAGAAACCCGGGCGACCTCTCGGATGCCCCGCCAGATCGCGCTTCCCTGGCTCCGCGGCACCGTGACCGTGTCCCCGGGCAGCAGCGCCAGGTTCGCAAACAGGATCCCGTCCTCGACGTAGTCGTTCAGATCCACCTCGAACACGCGGGCTCGGATGGATCCGGGCCGGATCACGCGGATTCCGCCCGTGTTGGCTCCCTCTACCGGGCCGCCCGCGGCAAGAACCGCCTGGAGCACCGTGTGCGCTTCGTCGATGGAGAAGGCCCCGGGGGCGTTGACGCCACCGTACACGAAGACGACATCCCCTTCCGGGAGCGCCGACTCGACCCGCGAAATGAGAATGGTGCTTCCGGGACGCAGCTCCGGCAGCGAGGAGAAGTCCCCCGTGGCCAGGACCCGCTCCAGGTCCACGATGATCGGGGGCCCGGTCCCGGCGGGCGGCAGGATGCGAACCCGGTTCAGGGCGGCCTCCGCGGTGGGTCCGCCGGCTTCGCGCAGCACGTCCCAAACGCCGGGAATGTGGGCGAACGCGTAGGAGCCCGGGGAGATGACCTCTCCCATCACGAAGACGCGCCGCGAGTAGTAATTCTCTACCGACACGGTGACCTGGCTCACGTCCCGGTCCACGAACGACAGCCGGCGCGTGAGCTCGTCTCCGAGGCGGGAAACCGTCTGCCCGGAGGCACGAATGGCGCCGATCAGCGGCAAGGTCACGTTGCCCTCGGAGTCCACGGCGACACTCCCGCCCAGATCCGGGCGTTGCCACACGGTGACCGAGAGGACGTCCCCCACGCCGATCGTGTACTCGTTGGACTGCGCCGAGGCCGAAGTGGCGCCCAGCAGCGCCATCCATCCCGCGCAGGCGAGCGCAGGGCGCAGCAAATCACTGATCCGTAGCTTCACGGGTGTCTCCCCCGATCGTGTCGCGTCGGGGAGCGATCCCCAGCGGTTCTGGGAGAATTCCCCCAACCGCTCCCCTTACCCGAAATTCCATCCCGTCGCATCCTAACGCCTTCCCCATCCTTCCACAAGATCGCCAAGGGAACGCAATTCGCGATTCTGGCCCCGGACTTGCGGTGGGTTGAGGCATGAACCCCGGAGGGCCTCAATGAGTTCAGCTTCGATCGTCGCTCCCAAGCTCGGATCCGGCACCCGCTCCCAGAACGAGCGCTCGCGCGCTTCCCGGGACTCTGTCGCGGAAATCGCATCCGATCCGCAGCTCCACCCGTCGGGCGACCGAACGGCATCCGGAGCTGCCGATCGGATCCGGCGCGCCGCCGACATTGTTCTTTCGTCCTCGGCCCTGCTGATCCTGACCCCCGTCTTCCTGGGGATTGCCCTGGCCGTCAAGGCCACCTCCCCGGGCCCCGTCCTCTACCGCCAGACCCGCGTGGGCTGGAACCGCCGCGAGCGAAGCCGCCGGTCCGACTCCACCACGTCGGGCACCTCCGATCGACGCCGAAGCGACCGTCGGCAGGAGGCGAACCACGGCCGTCTCTTCGAGATCGTCAAGTTCCGCACCATGGTGGTGAACGCCGAAGAGTACGGGCCGCAGTGGTCCTCGGAGAACGATCCGCGCATCACCCCGATCGGTCGATTCCTGCGCCTCACCCGCCTGGACGAGATTCCCCAGTTCTGGAATGTGCTGCGCGGCGACATGGCCGTCATCGGGCCCCGACCGGAGCGACCCTACTTCGTGGAGCAGTTCGTGGAGGATGTGCCGCAGTACACGGAGCGACTCCGCGCCCGCCCCGGCATTACCGGACAGGCCCAGGTCACCCTGGACTACGATGCCAGCGTGGACGACGTGAAACTCAAGGTGAAAGCCGACATCGACTATCTGCGAAGCCGGTCCCTGAGGAAGGACGTAGGCATTCTCATGCAGACGGTGCGAGTGGTCGTGACCGGCAAGGGCGCCCGCTAGGAGCCGCGGCCCGATCCTGCCCGTCGCGCTCCGGCCGCACCGGATCCGCTTCACTCCCGGAACAACACACCCATCCCCAAGACCGCTTCACTCCCGAAAGACCACACCCATCCCCGCGACTGCTTCACTCCCGGAATCACTGCACCGATCCCCACAACTCGCGACCAAAAAAAAGCGTGCCGCCCTCCGGAGGAAGGCGGCACGTTCCACGTACGGGCAGCGGCGCGAAGGCGTTAGCCGGCAGCCTCCTGCTGCTTGCGACGGCGACGGGCGGCGGCCAACGAGGCCAGGCCCACGCTCAACAGGGCGATCGTTCCGGGCTCCGGCACGACCACCGTATCGTCGCCGCGCTCGCGATCACCACCCAGGTGATCCGGCGCCACGACTTCCGAGCTGTTCAGTTCCTTCACGTAGTTGCGCGCGTCCACGTCGGACGTCCACGCAGCTCCCGCGAACACGACGACCGTTGCCAAGAGCACCAGCTGTCTGATCTTTGCCATCGAATCCCTCCGGGGAATTTCGTGCCCAGTTCCGCGCCGCCTCGGGGGGTGACGTCGCCGGGTCTTTCGCTACCGGAAAAGAATACCATATCCGGGCCCTACGGGGCACTCTGTGCATCGGAAATCGTACGTCGTTCCCGGAAGCGCGCGCGAATTCCTGGGGGTCGCCGGGAGCTTCCACTCGAAACGCAGGAAAACGCCAGTGTTGGCAACCATCGTGATTCTTGCCAAGGAGCCCAGACCGGGTTCGGTGAAAACCCGACTCGTGCCCCCGCTTTCCGACGACGAAGCTGCCGCCCTGGCGCGCGCATTCCTGTGCGATCTCACCCGCCGCCTCGCCACGATCCCGGACGCCCAGGTGGCCCTGGCCATCCCGTCCGAGGACTCGCCCGAACGCATGGCGCGCTGGCTTGGAACGCCCGTCCGCTTCCTCGATCAGGGGAGTGGAGACCTGGGCGCTCGACTCACGCGCACTCTCGACCGATCCCTGACCGACGGAGCGGACGTGGCGATCGCGGTGGGAAGTGACCATCCCAACCTGCCCCGAACGATCGTACGGTCCGCGATCGAAACCGCGCGCAAGGGCAATGTGGGTTGGGCCCGAACGGACGACGGCGGCTACGCGTGCATCGCCGTGCCCCGCTCTCTGCCCGGGCTCTTCCGGGACGTTCCCTGGAGCACCGCCGACGTGGCGGACGTGACCAGGAACAATGCGGACCGGATGGGAGTCTCACTGGTGGACCACGGACCATGGTATGACGTGGATACGGCGGCGGACCTGGACCGGCTGGTCCGGGATCCCGCAACCGCTTGGCGATGCCCGGACACGCTCCAGGCAGTGCGGAGCCTCCAGCCGCCCTGAACTGAACGGAGGAGTGACGCAGATGGCTAGAACTGGCAACCGAGCCCGACGGTTCCTGATCGGGGGCCTCGTAGCCCTCGTGGTGGTGGTGGGCGGCGGTGCCTTGGCCCTCCGTGTCATCCTCACGCCGGAGCGGCTGCGCACGGAGACCATCCGGATGACGAAGGACGCCACCGGGCTGGACGTGGAACTCGAATCCGCGTCCCTGTCGATGACCCCGTTCGGGGTGCGCCTGAAGGAACTCCGGATCGCCGGGGAGAAGGCGGACGATCCTCCGTTCCTCACATTGGCGTCCGCGATGGTGCGGTTGAACCTGGCCCCGCTGCTGGCCAGGAACGTCGTGGTGGAGCAGGTCTCCCTGGAGCGGCCGGTTCTCTCCGTGTCCAAGGAAGGACAGGTGGTGATGCTGCCCGGCAAGCTGCGGGCCGCCCCGCGCGCCGCACCGGAATCCGAGTCGCTCAAGGTGCGCGGCGTGGGCCAGGCCGCGCAGAAGTTCCGCGGCGAGATCGAACTGCTGGAAGTGACCGACGGTGTGGTGCGCGTGCTCACGCCCGGCGGCCTGGAAGACATGGAGCTCTCGGGCATCAACGTCCGGGCGAACCTGACCGCCAGCGCCGGCGCCGATCGCGTTCAGTCCCGCGGGGAGCTTCACCTGGCCGGGCTTTCGTTGGCGGCGTTGGAAGCGTACCGCGAAACCCTGGACCGGCTCGCCCCCGTGGTGCACTTCGACCTGGACTACCGCCCCACGGTCGGGTCGCTCAGCATCGTGGAACTGCGATTGGCCGCGGCGCCGCTGGACCTTCGCTTTACCGGCGAACTGGCCGGCCTTCCCGCCGAACCCACGTTGACTCTTTCACTGGCGCCGCAGACCGTCTCCATGGAAGAGCTGCTTCCGCTGGTGCCGCCGTCCGTCTTTCCGGAGGGACGGGTGCCCACC
>BQJX01000033.1 GCA_021604925.1 Gemmatimonadota bacterium | reverse complement strand
GGCCATCCGGCGGCTGAAAGAGGCGGATCCCCGGGACAGCCTGATCTGGCGCCCACCGTCCCTACGGGGCCGGAATCTGGAGAATCGAGAGTCCCCCCTTGTCGGCGCCGCTGGAAAGAATTAAGCTAGATCAACTCTATTGAGCGGACCGAACCCTTCCCCCTGGGTGCTTTCGTGGAAACCTGGAAACGGTACAACGAAAAAGAGCTCTCGCACAGCATGGCCCACTATCTGCAAGCGGTGGCCGGCCTGAAGCGCGAGAAGGGGTACGCGCGCGTCGGCGACATCGCCGATCGCCTGGGCGTGTCCAAGAGCGGCGTCACGTCCATGCTCCGGTCCCTGGCCAGCCGCGGTCTCGTGGATCACGAACGGTACGGCTGCGTGGAGCTCACGGAGCCCGGAGCGGAAGTCGCGGAGCGCACCTCGTCCAACCGCGAGGTGCTGACCGTGTTCCTGCGGGAGATCCTGGGCGTCCCCGACACGATCGCGGACGAAGACGCCTGCATGATCGAGCATCTGGTGAGTCCCCAGTCCATGTCGCGCCTGCTGCGGCTGACCCGCGTGCTGAACTCGGACGAGCCGGCAGCCGTGGAACTCCGGAACTCGTACCGCGAAAAGCGGCGCGTGTGCCAGGATCACGACGTGGAATCCTGCCGCGTGTGCACCGATCGATGCCTCGGCGAGACGCTTCTTCAACTCCCCACGAAAGCACCCAAGGAATGATCGATCCGAACGGCTGGGTAACTCTGGACGAACTCACGCCGGGCGGAGATGGTGTCGTTCGAGGGTTGGACGGAGCCGCCGGGATCGTTCGTCGTTTGATGGACCTGGGTCTGGTTCCCGGTACCGTGGTTCGCCACGTGCGCTGTGCACCTCTTGGAGACCCGCTCGAGATCCTGGTACGCGGTACCCATCTCTCCATCCGTCGATCGGAGGCGGGGAAGGTCCATGTCGAACCACTCTGAGGTTGCCAGCCCGGACGTTCGCGTGATCCACCCCCTGCCGGGGACCTCGGATGAGGCCCGCCGCCAGCAGGTGGCCATTCTCGGGAATCCCAACTCGGGCAAGTCCACGCTCTTCAACCGCCTGACCGGCCTTCGCCAGAAGGTGGGGAACTACTCCGGCGTGACCGTGGAGAAGAAGGTGGGGCAGTGCACGCTGCCGTCCGGACGTCGCGTGGACCTGCTGGACCTGCCCGGGACCTACAGCCTGCACCCCGGCTCGCCCGACGAGATGATCGTGCGCGACGTGCTGTTCGGACTCAATCCGGAGACGCCGTCGCCGGATCTGATCGTGTTCGTGGTGGATGCCACGCAGCTCGATCGCCACCTTTTCCTGGCCATGCAGCTGATCGAGGTGGGGCGCCCCGTCGTGCTGGCACTCAACATGTGCGACGCCGCCGAAGCCGAGGGCATCCACATCGACGAGATGGCGCTGGAGCAGAGTCTCGGGGTGCCGGTGGTGTCGATCTCCGCCGCCAAGGGCGTGGGCATCGGCACGCTCCGTCGCCTGATGGACCGCGATGTGGAGCCGTCGAATGCGCGCTTCCGGCAGCGCCAGCCCGCCGTGGAGCGCGTGCTGCAGAGCGTGTCGGCCCGCCTCCCGCGTCGCAACCTGCTCTCCGACTCGGGCCGCCTGGATCTCGCCTTCGCCCTGATGCTGGACGACGGCGAGGACGACGCGCTCGCCCGCTACGCACCCCTCGATGTTCAGGACGACCTTCGCATCCTCCGCGCCCGGCTGGACGACATCCTGCCGCAATGGCGAACGGACGATGCGACCAGCATCTACGAAGCCATCGAGGGCGTCATGACCCACGCGGTCAGTCGCACCGGCGTGAGCCGCGCGGATCAGCGGCGCGATCGCATCGACCGGATCCTGACTCATCGCGTCTGGGGGCCCATGTTCTTCGTTGTCCTCATGGGCGCGATCTTCCAGTCCGTGTTCGAGTGGGCCGCCCCGGCCATGGATCTCATCGATCGCGGCATCTCGAGCCTGGGCGAGTTCGTGGGATCGCACATGCCGCCCGGCCCGCTGGAGTCGTTGATCGTGGACGGGATCATTGCCGGCGTGGGGGCCACCATCATCTTCGTGCCGCAGATTGCGGTGCTCTTCCTGCTGATGTCGATCATGGAAGCCACCGGGTACATGGCGCGCGCGGCGTTCATCATGGATCGCATCATGGGGCGGGTGGGCCTGTCCGGGCGCGCGTTCATCCCGCTGCTCTCGTCGTTTGCCTGCGCGATCCCCGGAATCATGGCGGCGCGCACCATCGACAATCGCCGGGATCGCATCACGACCATCATGATCGCCCCGTTCATGTCCTGCAGTGCGCGTCTGCCCGTGTACGCACTCCTGATCGGCGCGTTCGTACCCAAGACGCGGATCGGAATCCTCACGCTTCCCGGAATCACGCTGTTCAGCATGTACTTCCTGGGGATCGCCGCCGCGATCCTGGTGGCGTGGGCGCTCAAGCGAACCGCGCTGCGCGGCGGCCGACCGCTCTACGTGATGGAGCTGCCGCCGTATCGCATGCCGTCGTGGCGCTCCGTCCTGATCACGGTGCGGGATCGCTGTCTCCTGTTCCTGCGGAAGGCCGGCACCGTGATCCTGGCCGTGTCCATCGTGCTCTGGTTCCTGGCCTCGCATCCCGGGCTGGGGGCGGAGGGAGTGCGCTTCGAGAAGCGGATCGAGACCGCGGAGCGCGCGGGCAACGAGACGCGGGCCGCGGCGCTGCGCAGTGAGATGGCCGGCGCGAAGCTGCGGAACTCGTTCGCCGGACGCAGCGGAAGACTGCTGGAACCGTTGATCGAACCGCTGGGGTTCGACTGGAAGATCGGGATCAGCCTCATCACGTCCTTCGCGGCTCGCGAGGTCATGGTCTCCACCATGGCCACCGTGTTCAATCTGGATGACAGCGGCGAGGGCTTCCTGTCGCTGCGCGAGAAGCTGCGCGAAGCCAAGGACCCCAAGACCGGCGAGGCGGCCTACACGCCGCTGACGGCCGTGAGTCTCATGGTGTTCTTCGTGCTGGCGTGCCAGTGCATGTCCACCGTGGCGATCGTTCGCCGGGAAACGAACACCTGGCGTTGGCCGATCGCCATGATCCTGATGATGAACAGCCTGGCGTGGATCGCTTCGTTCGCCGTCTTCCAGGGCGGGCGACTGCTCGGACTGGGGTGACCCGTGGGTGAGACGACTCAGCAGATCGTGGTGACGGTGGTGACCGTGGCGGCGCTGGTGTGGTTGATCGTCCGGCGCCAACGGAAGAAGGCGGCCCGCGGGTGCGATTCCTGCGCACTCGCCGAGGCCGCCCTCCGGGCTCCCGTGAAGGACCACTCCGCTTCTAGCGATCCTCGGAAAAGCACTCCATCAGCTCGGTGATCGTCGGCGCGTTCTCCGCGTCGTCAATCGCCGCCTTGGCCCGCGCGTTCATGGCGGGGGAGAGGACTCCCTCGGCGAGCGCGTCGAACTTGTCTTCCATCTGCTTGGGCGTCATCGGATTGCGCGGATCGCCCATCGGGAAGTCCATCCGGTCGGAGACCTCGCGCCCGTCGGTGGTCCGGATGATGACCTCGCACGGCTGCAGCCGCGGGAACATGTCCTCGAACTCCGGCTCCACTTCCACCTTGATCCTGTTCAGCAGCGGACGAAGGGCCGGGTCCAGGATCCTGGCCGACTTGAACGACTTGGTCGTGACCTTGCCGTCCGCCACGGCCACCGCCACGCAGTAGGGCAGCGAGTGGTCCGCCGTCTCCTTTGTCTGCGGATCGTACTTGTCCGGATCCGAAAGGATCTCCGCAGCCCGGGCGATGGTCTTGATCCGGATCTCGGCCACGTTGTCCGCGTGGAGCCCGTGCCGCTCGCGGAGCGCCAGGACCACCGTGAGTGGTGTGTGGATCAGCGCCTCCACCGGCGCGCCCTTCATGGAGCAGTTCAGGATCCGGAAGGAGTCACCCAGACCGTCCGTCAGGATCTCCCACTTCCACTCCTCGCTGATGCAGTGCCCCAGTCCCTCGCGGCCGGTGAAGATCGGCTCCGGCCCCTCGTAGCCCTTCTCGGCCAGGAGCGCCCCCTCCACGCCGGAACGGCACGCCATGGGGTCCACCGTGTTCTTCATCTTGGTGAGCTTGCCCGCGGTCACCGATCCGAACGTGCCGGAGTGCGACGCGGAGATGCCTACCGCGTTGATCGTCTGCTCCACGCTCAGCCCCAGCGCCTTGGCGGCCACGTAGGGAGCGGCAAACGCGGTCAGCGTGGCGTGGTGCCAGCCGACCTCCCGGATTCCCGGGAACGCCGCTTCGCACAGACGCATCTCGATCTCGTGGCCGAGAACGATGCCCAGGATCAGATCGCGGCCGCTGCGGCCCTTCAACTCCCCACACGCCATGGCCGCCGGCATGATGTCGGATGGATGCGATGGATCCTGCTTCCAGTAGATGTCGTTGAAGTCCAGCGCGCGGATCATGAGCGAGTTCAGGAACGAGGCGTCGATGGCGGAGACGCGGCGGCCGGAGCCGATGAGCGTGGCCTGGGGGTTGCCGCCCGCGTCGTCGACCACGGCCGTGGCCATCTTGACGTCGTCGCCCTGGTAGCCGCCCAGCGCGCATCCGATCGAGTCGTACAGGAACAGCTTGGCGCAGGCGACGACGTCCGCCGGCAGGTCTTCGTAGCGCAGTTGGTGGGACCATTCGGCGAGCTGACGATTGACGGTGGTCATGCGGTCTCCTCCCGGATCCCGGGATTGGCTTGGCGTGCTTCGCTCAGGGGGATTCCCCGGCGTCGACATCGCACCAGGTCCCTCACAAGCGGCTGATCCGCTTCGGGAACGGGCAGGGCGGCCAGTTCCGTGACGGTGACCCATCGGAGTTCCTCGGCCTCGTGCGGATGCGGCGTGCCCGCCACGATCCGTGCGAAGTAGAGGTGGAGGCGAACCTCCCGCTCCGGATAGCGATGTAGCAGAGTACCCCAGCGGGCGCCCACGACCACCTCGATTCCGAGTTCCTCGCGGAGTTCGCGCACGAGCGCTTGCGGGACGGTCTCGTGGGGTTCCTTCTTGCCGCCCGGAAACTCCCAGAGCCCGCCAAGGTGGTCCTGGGGTCGGCGAAGGGTGACGAGAATCCGATCGGCGTCCAGGAGGACCCCGGCGGCGACTTCGATCGGGGGCACGTCAGATGGTGGCGCCGGCGGGCACCGCGTAGTTCTTGGGGATGACCACGATGCCGTCCCGCACGAAGTAGTAGGGGTGGTCTTCGTCCGTGCCCGGAGGCTTGGGCCGGATGGTGACGCCGTCCCCGATCCGTGCGTTCTTGTCGATGATCGCGCCTTCGATGTGGCAGTCGCGACCGATGCCGAGCGGCGGGTCTCCCTGCTGGCGCGCGATGTCGCCTTCGTACCCGTCAGCGCCCATCATCACGGTGCGCCGGATGACCGAGTTGTGGTTCACGATTGAGCGCGTCCCCACCACGGACTCCTCGATCTCGCGGGCGGAGATGAAGCAGCCGTCGCAGATCATCGCTTCCCGGATGTCGCACCCTTCGATCCGGGAGCCGCCCAGGAAACGCGGCGCCGTGTAGATGGGCGCGCCGGTCGTATGGAACACGAAGGGCGGGTCCAGCGACGCGAGCGCGAGGTTGGCTTCGTAGAACGCCCGCATCGTCCCGATGTCTTCCCAGTAGCCCCGGAACAGGAAGGAGCGCACGTCGTGCTCGGCCACGGCGCGGGGGAGCACGTGCTTGCCGAAGTCCGCGTCGTCCGTGCCCAGCAGCATTTCGCGCAGCGCCTCCCAGCGGAAGACGTAGATGCCCATGGACGCCGGGTACACCTCCGGGGGGTCGTCTCCCTCGCGCAGTTCCTCGGGCAGTTCAAAGCCGTCCAGCAGGGCCGGATCCTGGGGCTTCTCCAGGAACGAGTGGACCACGCGATCCCTGTCCACCTTCATCAGGCCGAACTCGCTGGTTCGCTCCACGCCCATCGGCTTGGCGGCAATGGTGACGGTGGCGTTGGTCTCCCGGTGCTGCCGGATCATCGGTCCGAAGTCCATCCGGTAGAGCTGGTCCCCGGAGAGGATGAGCACGTCGCGCGGCGCGAAGTCCTCCATGTGCACGAAGCACCGCCGCACCGCATCGGCGGTGCCCTGGAACCAGTCGCTATCCTGGACGGTCTGTTCCGCCGCGAGCAACTGCACGAACCCCTTGCCGAACAGGTCGAAGTTGTAGGTACGCGAGATGTGCCAGTTGAGCGACGCGGAGTTGAACTGCGTGATCACGAAGATGCGCGACACGCCGGAGTTCAGACTGTTCGAGATGGGAATGTCCACCAGGCGGAACTTGCCGCCCACGGGAACTGCCGGCTTCGACCGGTAGCGGGTCAGCGGATCGAGACGGGTGCCTCGACCGCCGCCGAGCACAAGACAGAGGACGTCATCGCGGCGCATATTGGCATCCTACCAGGGGACGGGCCGTCCGACCACAACGCGGATCCCGGGAGGATCGGGAATCAGACGAGTCCGTCCAGGAGGTCCGTCTCCGAGCCGGCGGCCGCGGGCGGATGAATCCGCACGAACGCCTCGGACTCGAAGGCTCCGGCTTCGTAGAGCATTCGGAAGGGGGGACCGAACTGCTGGCTGGCGTGGGCCTCGATGGCGGCCCACTTCGTGTCGGCGAACCCGGACGTATCGATGTGGGTGGTGATCTCGTCGTCGCGTGACACGTAGACGTCGCGCGGCCAGTCGGCTCGGCTCAGCGAACTGGACACCGTGTAGTGGTAGAGACGCTGCGGCCGGTGGGGCGGCAGCGTGGCCGCGTCGCCGGAGCGGTACCAGCCCGGCTGCGCACTGCCCAGAAACGCGCCATGTACGGCCAGGGTGATGAACCGGTGGTCGGGATGGTAGGAGATCCCGGATCCGTGGAACGTGATCACCACGTCCGGCTTCTCCTGCCGCAGGATCGCGGCGAACACCCGCTCCGCCTCCAGGACGTCGCGATCCCGGAGCCGGCCGTCGTCCCAGCCCAGGAACCCGAGATGCTCGATGCCCAGGATTCGCACCGCGGCCGCGGTCTCCTCGCGGCGGGTGCGCCGGAGTTCCGCCCGCCCGGCCTCGTCCCGGGGCCGCTCCTCGAAGAGCCGCCCGGCGCCGCCTTCCGTGGCCGTGACCACCGCCACGCGATGTCCGGCCGCCGCGTACTTGGCCAGCGTGCCCCCCGGCCCCATGGACTCGTCGTCCGGGTGGGCGAAGATCCCCAGGATCGAGAGCTTCTTCATCGAGCGCTCATCGATCCTGGAAGGACCGGGCGAAGTTCACATCGACTTCGCTTCCCACGAAAAGGGGAGTCCGCTCGTGGAGCGACTTCGGCTTGATGTCCAGAATGCGTCGCTGCCCGTCGATCGCGAGGCCGCCGGCGTTTTCCGCGATCATGGCGATGGGTGCCGCCTCGTAGAGCATGCGCAGCTTCCCACGAGGATTCTTGGGGTCCTTGTAGTCCAGCGGGTAGGCAAAGATCCCGCCCTTGAACAGGGTGCGATGGAAGTCCGCGACCAGCGAGCCGATGTAGCGCAGCGAGTTGGGTTTCCCCGCGGGGTTGTGCGCGCCTTTCAGGGACACGACCCACTCCCGGACCTCCGGGGCCCAGTAGGGGAAGTTCCCCTCGTTGATGCTGTAGATGGAACCCTGCTTGGGCATCTGGATGTTCGGGTGCGAGAGAAGGAACTCGCCCACGGAGGGATCCAGCGTGAACCCGTGCACTCCCCGTCCCACGGAAAACACCAGCATGGTGCTGGATCCGTAGAGCACGTAGCCGGCAGCGAGTTGACGCGTCCCTTCCTGGAGCACGTCGTCCGCGCCGCCGTCCTGCCCGTCGGTGATGCGCCGGTGGATGGAGAAGATCGTTCCGATCGAGACGTTCACATCGATGTTGGAAGAGCCGTCCAGCGGATCGATGGCCACCGCGTACTTCCCGGGCCGATGCTTGTTGTCATGGTCCGTGTGAATCAGCTCCTCGTTTTCCTCCGAGGCGATCACCGACACATGGCAGTTGTCGGAAAGCGCGTCGAGGAAGTGCCGATTCGCGAACACGTCCAGCTTCTGGACCTGCTCCCCCTGCACGTTCGTCTCTCCGACCGCGCCCAGGATCCCCGCGATGCCGGCCCGGTTCACTTCGCGGCTGACCACCTTGGCCGCCAGGATGATCTGCGTGAGGATCTCGGAGAACTCGCCGGTGGCCTCGGGGAACTGGCGTTGCTCGTTGTAGATGAATCGATTGGACGTGGTACCCCGGCGGGTCGGCATGGAAGCAGTCTCCATTCGGGAAGGCGCGCCGAATCAACGGCGAAGTCGGTCTGGGTCACGCAGCGCTGTGAATAGTAGGAGACGGCGGACGTCGCGGCAAGGGCGGCGCCGGGCTCACACCTGGTCCGCGCTGGGGCACAGCTTGCGCACCGCGCACGATCCGCACTCGGCCCTGCGCGCTCCGCACGTCTCACGGCCGTGCAGGATCAACAGGTGCGACGAAACCGTCCACCACTTCCGCGGGAACAGGTTCATCAGCTCGAACTCGATCTTGACCGCATCCTTCTGCGAGGTGAACCCGAGGCGGTTCGACAGCCGGGTCACATGGGTGTCCACCACCAGCCCCGGGATTCCGAACGCGTTGCCAAGCAACACGTTGGCGGTCTTCCGGCCCACGCCCCGCAGCGCGGTGAGCTCCTCCATGGTCCGCGGGACCTCGCCCCCGTGCTTCTCCAGGATGTCCTGGCTCATGCGAATGAGCGAGGTGGCCTTGTTGCGGAAGAAGCCCGTGGACTTCACAGCGGATTCCATCTCGGCCTGGTCGGCATGGGCGAACGCCTCCACGCTGGGATACTTGGCAAAGAGGTCGCGGGTGACCAGGTTGACGCGCTTGTCCGTGCATTGGGCGGACAGGATCGTGGCGGCCAGCAGCTGATGCGGCGTCTCGTGGTCCAGAGCGCACTTCGCGTCCGGGAATTCCTTCTGCAGACGACGAAGCACGGCCAGCGCCCGCTTGGGGTCCGCGTCCACCTTCACTTTGGCAGTGATCTTTTTCGGCACGTAGGTCCGTCAGTCGCGCGGGAGAACTTTGGCGAACTGTGACTTGAGCTTGCCCCAGGTGGTGGGTCGCTGGTCCGGTACATCGGTGGTGGAGCCCACCCGGACGAGGCCGAGCATGCCTTCATACTCGTGGGGCACACTGAAGTACTCGTACTCGCCGACCTGCGTGAACGTGTAGTCGAAGTACTCGCCGTACCGGAGCAGCGACGACTGCCAGAGGGTTCCGTAGGCCGGGTCCGCGCTGCCGCCCCCGTTGCACGTGCCGTGCTCGGTCTGCTGATCGAGGCTGAGCCAGCGGACCGTATCCCCGGGTTCGATGGAGACCTCCGCCGGCACGAAGACCGGATGGGAGTCCACCGTCCGCATCTCGACGATCACGATTTCCGCGGCCACGTTTGCCGCCAGGGCAAAGGGCACCAGAATCGCGGAGACCGGAATCGCGAAGGTGCGAAACGAGAAGCGAAACGAGAAGATGGAGGGGCGGATGCGCATCGACGTCTTCTCCCGGATGGGAACTCTGTACGCCTTCTACTCTAGCACCGGCCCCGGGCCGGGTCAATCGGACCGCCCCGGCGGGTCGGGCTCAGGGCGCCAGGATCTCGCGCACGCGCGGATCCGCCAGGGTGGGAACGGTCCAGCGGGCGCCCGCGGCCGCCAGCGTCTCCTCGGATGCGTTGCCGGTCGCCACCCCCAGGCAGTCCGCCCCGGCCGCCAGTGCGCTGCCGACGTCGTGGATCGTATCTCCCACCACGACAACGCCTTCCGGCGATCCGCCTCGGTCCAGCGCCCGCTGCAGGGCGCGCTTGGTGAGTTCGTCACGGTTCGGGTGGTCCGATCCGAATCCCCCGAATTCGAAGTAGCGATCCAGGCCGCCCTGCCGCAGCTTGGCCCAGGCTCCCTCTTCGTAGTTGCCGGTGGCCAGGCCGAGGAGCAGGCCGTCCTGCCCGCTCAGATGGTCCAGGAGTTCGGGCACGCCCTCCAGGATCTGGTAGTGCGTCTCCTTCAGGAAAACGGGGAGGAGCGACAGGTACTCGGCGGCCATGGTCTCCGCCTCGCCGTCGTGGAACGGCCTCCCCAGATGGCGCTCCGCAATCGCTTCCAGGATCAACGGGTCGGTCCGGCCGTGGAACTCGACGCCGTCGGTGGGGTCGGTCACTCCGTACCGCGTTCCGAAGGCCTTCTGCAGGGCCAGCAGGCCGGCACCGCCGGAGAGGATCAGCGTGCCATCGATGTCGAACAGGATGATTCGCAAGATGCGCGCCCGCTTTCTCGGTTTTCGGGTAGGTGGGAAGCTCGCGATCCTGCCAGACCACCTTCGACCGGTCAACGCTCGCTTCATTTGCTTGACACTAGGCGCGGCGGTCGGCAGGCTGTCCCACCGACGCGATCCCGTGGACCCGCACCGGAGGAACCTCGGCTCGATGAAGCTCACCCGCGCTCGTAACGCCCTGCTTCATGCGCTCCTGTTCCTGCCTGTGGCCTCACTACTCGTCGCGACTCCCGCGCTTGCGCAGGAGGATGCCGCGGCGGATGCGGCCGCGCCCACCGCGGCCCTGGTTCCGCCGCCCGCTCCCACCAGCGAACCGGCCGTGACCGACGCGCCGAACGACAGCGGCGGCTCGTTGATGATCGCCTGGAAGGTATCCGCCGACGACGGCCGGCGCAGCGTGCTGAGCGGCTAT
The DNA here is from genome assembly GCA_021604925.1 of Gemmatimonadota bacterium. Classification (GTDB taxonomy): domain Bacteria; phylum ARS69; class ARS69; order ARS69; family ARS69; genus BQJX01. The sequence continues at coordinate 945 of BQJX01000033.1, read as the reverse complement.
CGCCTGATGCGCAGCAAGAACGACGGCCCCATGGAAGTGATCGCGGAACTGGGACCCGGAGCGGTGGGGTACCAGGATCCGCGCGCCCACAACGGGGAGAACTACCGCTATCAGATCGTTGCCTGGGGCCCCGGAGGGGAGGGGGAGTCGCCGATCTCGGCGTCCGCCACCGCCACGGCCCAGTGGTTCCGTGCCGATCGCCTGTCGATCCTGATCCTGATGCTCGTGGTCTGCGGCGCGATCTGGTTCAACATCCTCCGGGCGCAGGCCGGCCACAAGCTGTATGTCCGCAAGATCGCCGGAATGGACGCCGTGCAGGAAGCGGTGGGGCGCGCCACGGAGATGGGGCAGCCGGTGCTTTACATCGCCGGGATCCAGGATATGGACAACGTGCAGACGGTGGCCGGTCTGACCATTCTCGGTTCGATCTCCAAGATGGTGGCCGAGTACGAGACCAGCCTGATCATGCCCACGAGCCGCTCGCTGGTGATGAGCACCGCGCGCGAGACCGTGAAGGAGTCGTACCTGTCCGCCGGACGTCCGGATGCCTACCGCGAGGACAGCATCTACTACGTGACGGACGAGCAGTTCGGGTTTGTGGCGCACGTGGACGGCTTGATGCTGCGAAAGAAGCCTGCCACCTGCTTCTACCTGGGCGCGTTCTTTGCCGAGTCGCTCATCCTGGCCGAGACCGGCAACTCCATCGGCGCCATCCAGATTGCCGGGACGGCCCAGCCCACGCAGCTTCCGTTCTTCGTGGCGGCGTGCGACTACACCCTCATCGGCGAGGAGTTGTTCGCCGCCAGCGCCTACCTCTCGCAGGACGAAAAGATGCTGGGCTCGCTGAAGGGGCAGGACTTCGGCAAGTTCGTGGCCATGGTGTCGATCACGCTGGGTTCCCTGCTCATGACGCTGGCGCTGATTCCGGGGGCGCAGGTCCTCCAC
>BQJX01000032.1 GCA_021604925.1 Gemmatimonadota bacterium | reverse complement strand
CAATGGCGCGGCGCAGGCAGAGTTCGTCCCAACCGGCAGCGTCGGCAGCGTCGCCGAGCGCGGCGGCCAGCGGGAGTGCCGGGTTCGCGGCGTCGCTGTCCGGGGGCGGCGAAACCGGCATCGCCGAGACGGACCCGGCGAGCGCCAGCCACGCCAGCGTCCCGATCGACGTGGACCGCCGACCCGAAGAGGAAGTCACCGGGTCGCTACCTCGTCCAGTGACGCGCGGTCACCTGGGACTCGGCGACCGCCGGGTCCACCCGGGACGCGTCCAGTTCGAGGAACGTGAGGCGGTCGCGGGCGGGCTCGAACGGAACCGACCAGCTCTGCCCGGTCCACGCCTCGCCCACGAGCGAGATCTCCAGCGTGTGCTCGCGGGGTTCCACGAGTTCATGCATCAGTTCGACGGAGCCGCCACGCGCCAGCGAAGCGACCGCGGCCTCCGACAGCGACACCCGAACGGTCTCGCCGGAGGGATCGGCCAGCACCACGCCGGTGGGCGCTCCCGAGGCGGGGATTCCGGTCAGCAACACCACGACCGCCGTGGACTGGTGCCCCACGAAGTCCTCCTCGAGCCAGGCCAGACGATTCGCCTGGTCGCCCAGCAGCGAGTCCATCTCGTCCATCTCGGCTTCGAACTCCGCAAGGTCGCCCACGCTGTCCATGAGTTCGCGCTGACGGGCCCACTCCTCGCTCGACTGGGCCGCTTCGCGCGCGGCCAGGATCTCCGCCAGCATCTCCTGGTAGCGGAGAAACCGGGGGTCCAGCGGCTGGCCGTCACCGTTGCGTTCGGTCTGCACCGTCATCAGCAACGCGTCCAGTCGGCCGCGGAAGAAGTCGCCGTTCTCCTCCAGGAAGCGCAACGTCCGCTGCTTGGGCTTGTCGCGATCCACGGCTTTCACGCGGATGGTCTCGGTCTCCTGCGAGAATGCGGGCGTGGTCCAGACGGCCGCCCAGAGCGGCAGCGCGGCCAGGCACGCGAGCCGGATCAGCCTCTCCACGTCTTCACCACCTTTCCGCTGCGGGCATCCACCACGACCCACAGTCCCGACGTGGTCGGCGAGTCGTAGACGATCGCCCAGGTCGTGGCGTCGGGTTCCTCCAGGTTCAGCACTCCGCGGACCAGGAGCATGCTGCGCAGTTCCCCGGCGTGCTTGGCCCGGTAGTCGTTGCCCTTCTCCGCATCGGCGATGGACAGTGCCCGTCGGCTGTCCATCCAGGCTTCGTCCAGCGGCGGCGCGGGGAAGTCGAACGCCGGATCCGTGACCACTTCGATCTTGGCGTTCTTGATGGAGTAGACGCGGCCTTCGTTGCGGGATTCCGAGAAGAAGAGGTAGCCCCACCGCTCGGACTGGCCCGCGGCGGTGACCTCCTCGTCGCTCTCCACCCACACGAGGCGCGCATCGCCGGACCACGCGGCCGCGGCCGATCGGGCCAGCTCCTCGCCTTCCTTGGCCCCGAACCGATGGGGCTCACCGCCGTGGACCGCGCCGGCCAGGCCAACGCTCAAACAGAGGGCGCCGAGAAGCGCCCGCCCGGGAACTGGGGACTTCTTCATGGTGCTCTCCTAGAGAAGGAACGTGGTGCCCACGGTGAACACGTAGTTGCTGTTGGACCGACGCGCGTTGTCGGAGCCCGAATCGAAGTCGTAGGTGCGGAACTCCCAACGCATGGCCGTCCGCTTGGCGACGAAGAAGAGGATTCCGCCGCCGTAGTTGAACGTGGGCTCGCTCTCGCCCCTCATGATCGACGAACCCACGCCGGCCGTGAGGTACGGCACCAGCTGGCGCCCCGGGAGAATCTTGAGATTCCCGTTCATCTCGTAGAACAGCATGTGGAACTCCTCGGCCTCCAGACGGAGAGCGAAGAGGGACTCCACGATCTCGGCCGGCCGGTTCACCTTGGTCCAGGCCAGGCCGCCTTCCACTTCCAGCCAGTCGAGCGCGTAGTAGCCCACGCGTCCGCCCACCGTGGGCGTGTTCGACTTGCGATCGAAGGAGTAGCCGCCGCCCCAGCCGGTCAGCGTGTAACTGCCGATGCGGGAGAACATGCGTGGGTTCGGTCGAAACTCCAGGCCGGACATGTCGTAGACATCCGAGCAGAGCGATTCGTGAATCCAGGCGGTGCGGGTGTCGGAGAGCCGGACGTTGAACCATGGTCCACGCTTGGCCAGGATGGGGTACCGGGCGCCCTTGGGGGCGACCTCCACCATGGAGAAGGTTTCGCCGGGACCGCTGCGCAGCACGTTGCGGTCGGCGCGGTCCAGCTTGACCAGCTGCGACGTGGACATGTACGGCGGATTGGCCTCGTGCCCTTCGGCCGGAGCGTCGTCGGCCACGGCGGGAGTTCCCGCCCAGATCAGCGCAAGCGCCGCCGGGAGTGCCGAGCAAAGCGCCCACCGACGCGTGCGGGTTTTCGTGGGCGCGAACTCGCGCCGTGAGTCAGGTCGAGCGAACATCACGAGTTCCCTTCCACTCAGAGTTGCAGAACGCTGCGCGACAGCTCGATTCGAGCGGTCCACGTTCCGAAAAGCGTGCGTTCGTTGACGATCTCGTTTCCGCGGCGGTGCGCCGTGTCCAGGTGGAACCAGCTGCGCTCCGCCCCCACGGCAACGCCGAAGCCGCCGATCAGCGATCGGCGTACCGCCAGGCCGGTCGAGAACGAGGCCTCGCGGATCGGGTCGAAGTCCACGCGGACGGACTCTCCGAGACCCGGCAGCTCGATGGAAGACGGCGACCATCCGATGTGCAGGGCGCCCACGGCGCCGGTGGCGACGAGTCGCACGCCGAGCAGGCTCATCAGGCGGGCCTCGCCCAGCGCATCCACGCCGGTCAGGTTCACGTCCACGGTGGCCGGATCGGACGGGGTTCCCACGGACTGACGGGTGGAGCCGCGCCACGCGCGCGCCCCGGCGGCCAGTCGTCCCTTGCGCACGTGCGCCGAGGCGCCCCACACGGTCTGGGCACTCGTGTTCCAGCGGAAGTCGCCCAGGTCGGCGTCCAGGTAGAGCGTTCCCACCCACGGCGACACGGAGACCTCTCCGTCCACGACCGCGTGCGCGGGCGTTGCCGGACAGACCAGCGCCAGGCACACGAACGCGCCCAGGAAGCGGGCGAGGCGGAAAGGGGGATGGGGGAACACGTGAATCTCCTTACGGCGTGGGTGGCAAGAGTTCCATTCCGACGGAGAGGATGTCGGCCTCGTCCGAGAACGTGGGTGTGACCACTTCGATCTCCATGCCGCCTTCGATCTCGACTTCGTCCACGTCACCGAAGTAGACGAGGAAAAAGAGGTTCGAATCCGTGGGCGGAAGAACCTGGGTGCTGTCTGGCAGCGGCGACGGAGGAAGCATTCCCGCATCGAAGGTGAACTCCATTTCCTGAATCAGGTGATCGAAGCCGGTGACCGCCCGCGAAGCGAACCCGATCGACGTGGAGTTGCGCAGCAGGTAGTCCACGTCCCGGGCCATGGCCAAGCGGTCCTCCTCCTGATCGAACGCGACGTCCGCCGCTCCGATCGTGGAAGAGGCCCGGACCTCGGCGATGACCGACCCCGTCAGGATCTCGCGATAGGTGATCCGGGCCTTCGAGATGACCTCGGAGGCGGCCCCGGGAACCACGGCCGACAGGTCCGGTGCCTCCACGATCTCGAGCAGCGTCCAGCGCTCCTCGATCGGGGGTTCACCGAGACATCCCCCCGTCGCCAGGACGAGGGCCATGCCGGCCAGCGTGCGCCCGGGGGCGGAGAAACGGCTCATCGGAAGTGGACCACCTTGTGCGTGTCGACCGCGTCGCCGACCGTCAGCTGAACGAAGTAGATGCCGGCGCTCACTTCACGCCCGGCGGTGTCGCGACCGTTCCACGTGACCGAGTGCATTCCCGCGGCCACGGCCCCGTTTGCCAGCTGGCGAACCAACCGACCCGAGATGTCGAAGACGGCGACCGAGTGCGACGGCGCGTTGGCCGGCACCGCAAAGCGAAGCGTGGTGGCTGTCTGGAACGGGTTGGGCGTGCCGCCCAGCAGGGCCACGCGATCCAGCGACTCGAGGGAGCTGCCGTTCCACTGGAACGTGCCCTCGGCCGCGCCGCCCGGCGACTCCTCGTAGCCGGACTCGGCCGACACGCGCAGCGTGTACTCGCCCGCGGGAAGCCCCACGAGGTCCCGCTCCGTGAACTCCAGCGACGTCCTGCCCGCGTTGATCGTTCCCGCTTCCTGGGTGCGCACCACGTTGCCGCGGTCATCCAGGACGGAGCCGGCCACCGCGGCCCGGTCCGTCAGCAGGAAGTCGGCGCGAACGCCGGCCTCGCTCTTGAGATGCAGGTCGGCCACGTCCGCGCCGATCTGCAGGACCCGGATGCCGGTGGCCTCGGTCCACTGCTCGACCAGCACGCCAGCACCCTGTCCCCGTCGCTCCACCGAGCCATTGCGATGGTCGGTGCGCGTCACGAACGGAACGTGGAACGCGCGCGGTCGATCCAGACCGGTCTCCACGCGGGCCAACGTCTCCAGGTTGTTCGCGAACTTCACGACCTGTCCGCTGGCCGGGGCCGCGGCGTACACGTGACCCCAGTGATCGGTGTCGAGCGACGTGACCAGCCCGACCTCGTGTCGCTGGGCCGAGCTCCACTCCAGGTGATCGCCGCGATCGTTCAGGTGCACGATGCGACCGTTGTGGGCGTCGGCCACGTAGACATCGCTCGTGTTGACACCGTTCTCGTGACCCACGGCGATGGCGAACGGCCCGGCGAAGTGCCCGGCGCCACTGCCCAGCTCACCGACTTCCGCGCGCGGCACGGCGCGATGGCTCTCCAGAGCGAACGCCACCACCCGGTTGCTGCCGGTGTCGGCCACGTAGAGTCGATCGTCCCCGGCCACGAACGGCGTGCCGCCGTCGGAGAACGCCACATCGTAGGGACGGCTGAGGCCGTCGATCACGTAGCGCGGCGTGAGGCTGATCGATCCGAACTCGGTGTGGCTGTCGAACACCACCACTCGATGGTTGCCGCTGTCCGCCACGTAGACGGTGCCGTGCTCATCCACGGCCAGGCCGCGCGGCTGATCCAGCGCACCCACGGCCGATGCTGCCGCGTCCTCGGCGCGCAGGTCCCCGCCGACCTCGCCCACCAGCAGGCGATTCCAGTCCGAGTCCGACACCACCTGGAACCAGCGCGATTCCACGTAGGGGAAGCGGTCGTACACGTCCACGTGGCCGATGACCGCCGTGTCGTACGGGTTGGCCAGGAGGTCGCGATCGACGAGCTGGCGGGCCACGGTCCGGTTCAGGACGTCCACGCCCTCGTCCTGGAGATACGGACGATGCGAGAACGAGGCGGCGACGGTGGGGGTCGGGCCGGCCAACAGCGTGATGCCGAGAAGATATGAGATGCGTTTCATGGGCTCGACTCCTTCGTTTCTTCGCGCTAGAACGACAGCGCGAGCGCCGTCTCAAGGATGTTGGCGGAGAAGTTGTTGCTGTTGAAGTACCGCTCGTACTTCGCCACGATGCCGACGTTCTCCAGCCAGTCGACCTCGATGGGACCTCGTCCGAGGTCCACGGAAATCTTGGTACCGAACAGGTGCGACGAGAAGTCGCCCATCCGGTAGTCGCCGGTGCGGTATCCATCGATTCCGCCGGGCGTGGTGTAGCTCTCACTGAAGAAATCGGATTCGGTCTGCACGTAGTAGCGATGGCGATAGCGCACCGTCACCCGCTGTCCCACGTACTGGCTGAGTTTCGACTCCACCGTGTGCGACTGGATCCCCCAGTCGTCGCGATACAGCTTGTAGCCGAGCTTGGCGCTGGCGCGATTGGGGAGGTACTGGTTCAGCCGGAAGAACACGTCCTGGCGGAGCCGCGAGTCGGGATGCCGCTCCGCGATGTAGCCACCGTCCACGTAGATGTTCCGGTACGGGTTGTGCTGGAGGCCGCCCACACTGGAGAGCTCCACTCCGGCCTGGAGCATGGTGATCGGCGTGAGGACCTGCGTGGCCACGAACGCTCCGTGCGTGGTCGTCTTGCGATCCGCCTCCGTCTGCCCGTCGGTGTCCTCCGCGGGGTCGATGGAGTCCCATCCGTAGCTCCCGCTCAGGGACAGCAGCAGGTTGTCGTTCAGCAGACCCCGCTCGAACGAACCGGAGACCTGCTGGGCAAAGTAGTCGGACTCCGAAGAGACGTAGTAGCCGGCCGAGGCGCCGTTCCAGTTCAAGGCGGTGCTCACCTGCTGCCGGCTCTTGTAGAAGTCCGCGTGCGGATCGGAGTCGCTGGCGATCGGGCGGCTGGCGCCGGAAACGGAGTCCGCCGCCTCCTGGCTGCCCGGCGCTGCGGCGATCCCGGGCACCGTGACCACCTGGCGCAGCCAGTCCACGGCCACGTTCCAGTTGTCCTGGAGCGCGGCTCCCCACGACCCGCCGGCGCTGGACACCCGCACGTGGTCGGAGTCCGTGAACAGCTCGAATCGCATCTCCGCCTCCGAGTCGTGCAACGTGGTGCCTGCGACGGCGGGACTGCCGGCCACCATTGCCGCTCCGGTCGCCAGAATCGCCGCTCCGTTTCGCCGGAGTTCGCGTGCTAGTTGCATGCGCACCCGCCTCCGCTCACGCCGGTGCCGCCGTTCGAACCCTCGCGCGCCTCGATCCAGTGGAGCTCCCGGGTCGCCTCGCGGGTTTCCTCGCGAAACGACATGATCGGATCCGCCAGGCGTTCCTTCTCGTAGGGGCGCACGGTGGCGCATCCGCTGAGAATGGAGCCGGCGGCCAGGAGACCCACCGTGAGCAGGAGCAGCGCGGCGCGTTTCATCCGGCGGCTCCCTCGGTCGCGCGACGGGCCGTCTGCCCCTCGTCCAGCAGCGAACGAACGGTGTTGCGCAGCTCCTGCAGCACTTCGGTGGAGCCGTCCCGGGCCACGCGGATCACGCGACCCTGCGAATCCAGCAGGACCGTGCACGGGAGCGAGGGCAGGTCCAGCGCCCGCGCCAGTCCGTTCGGGCCGTCGTGATAGAGCGGCAGGGTCAGGCCCGCGTCGGCCAGGAAGCGCTCGGCGTGCTTGCGATCCTGATCGATCGAAACCGCCACCACGCTGGCCGCCTGTCCGGCGAGATCGTCCGCCCAGTCGTTCAGCACCCGAAGCTCCTTGCGACAGGGTTTGCACCAACTGGCCCAGAAGTTCACGACCACCACGTCTCCCTGCAGATCTCCGATCCGCAGCGGCCCGTTGTCCGGTCCGCTCAGCTCGTGATTGGCCAGCGTGGCTTCCCAGCCGCCGGGCGCCTCTTCTGCGACGCACGGCGTGCTGCCAAGAACCAGGCTGCCCAACACCATCCAGGCCAGTCGATGCATCGGGCGCTCCTACTTGTACTGGGCGCCCAGCAGCACCCAGAAGTTGATGGTTTCCTTCTCCTCGTCCGTCAGGGCGTAGGGCCCCGCCGGATCCGGATGGGCACCGGTGGACTCGTGCGCGCCGAGACCCAGGATGGCGTCGACCAGCAGCGAACGTCGCGGGAAGGCCGGTCGCACCACGTTGGCGGCACGCTCTTCCGGCTCACCGGACAGGTTCACGTAGGCGCGCGGGAACTCGGCCATCATCTCGCCGCCCTCGATCAGCTCGGAGGTCAGCGGGAGGTCGCCGGGCGCCGGAATCGTCTCGGTCACCGCGATGGTGAACGGGACGCCCTGGTCGTCCATCGCCACCTCGTTGCGAGTGGTGATCCGTTCGATGTGGCAGTCGGCGCACTTGGCCTCGACGATCGGCGCGATGTCGGTCTCGTAGTTGATGATCCGCCACTGCGATTCCGGAAGATTCAGGTCCGTGGCCGGCAGCTCGGCCGCCATCGGCGCCAGGTTCGTGGCCAGCGGCTCGCCCGAGGTGCGACCCTCGTGGCAGCCCACGCACTTCAGGAACTTCTCGCCGGGTCGCACGTAGAGGTGCGTCCGCTTCACCACGAAGCCGCGATCGTGCTCGTCCAGCGTGGCAAAGCTGATGGGCGTGTCGGCGGGCACGTCGAACATGACCGAGCCGTCCGGCTGCACCGGCGCAAAGCCGATCAGCGCGCGCTTCTCGAAGTCGTTCGCGGAGAACTCGTTCCGCTCGCCCGGACGGGTGGGCCGGGCCGCGATCACGGCGATCCGGTCGATCGTGTCGATGCCCCGACGGGGCATTTCCTGCCCGTCGGCCGCGCCGGTCCGGTTGAAGACATCCTGGGCCAGGAACGTTCCGGACGAGGCGCGCAAATCGACCGTGCGCTCGATGACCGGCGGGATCGAGCGCGGCGCGATGAGCTGGGCGTCGTACTCGTTCGTCAGCGGGTCGTTGTACAGGAACGTGAGATCGATGATGGACAGCGTGGCCGGGTCCTCGGGGCTGCCCGCGCCGTCCTGGCGCAGCGAGAACGTGTACAGGCCGTAGTCCACTTCCGCGTCGTCGGCGGCCGGCAGCGTGTACGACGCCACGAAGTTGCGCTCACCCAGCGGATGCGGGTACTTGAACGCGCCGTACGCCCAGGGCGCACCGTTATTGTTCACGTTGGCGGTGAGCACGTCCCAGTGCGTTCCGTCGGCGGGCGCCGGATCGGCGGGACCCGCTTCCGTCTTGAGCACGGCAATGGGGCCGGCGTCCTCGTTCACCATGGTCGACTCGATCGCGATCAGGCGGCCGTCGCTCATGGGATATGCATGGAAGAAGTTGCGGCCGTGAGGGCCGAACGAGTGGAACGTTCCGGTGCCGTCCGGGTTCGTCGCGAACAGCGGAAACCGGTTGAACGTGCCGAAGTGGTCCCAGCGCGTGTAGGCGATGCGGCCGGTCGGCAGGACCACCGGATCGAAGTCATCGCTCTGGTTGAAGCTGATCCGCTCGATTCCGGTGCCGTCCGCATTGCACACGTGCATGTGCTCGGCGGGCGAGTGGTTGTACTCGTCCATCTCGTTGCCGCGCGAGCTGGTGAACAGGATCTGGCCGCTCGGCAGGTAGATGGGATCGAAGTCGTGCCCGTCGCCGCTGGTCACCTGGCGCAGGCCCGTGCCGTCGGCACCGATCTCCCAGATGTTGCGGTAGGGGTCACCGCTCTGCCGCATCGAGAACAGGATCCGCTCCCCGTCATACGAGACGCAGGGATCCGAGATGCTGGCGCCGGTGAAGTTCGTCAATGGCTTGACCACGCCGTCCGGCGCGATCGGGGCCAGGGTGTACAGATTGGACGCCGCCCAGCTGCGGTTCAGCGTCTCTTCGGCCGTGGTCTTGACGAAGACAATCGCCTCCGTCGTCTCCTGCGTGACGATCAGATCGTCCGGTGCACTCCCGCCGTTGCGACATGCGCTCAACAGAATGGCGAGGGTCGGGAGCAACAGAATCCCGCGTCTCATGGGCTTCTCCTCGGGGGTGTGCTGAACGGAGGCGGGCACTTCAATTCCCCAGGCCTCGGTAGAACGCGAGGCCGACCGTGGTCTCGCCGTACTGGTAAGTGGCGGATCCGGAAGTGACCGGATCATCACCGATGATGTAGACGCCGCGACGCTCCACTCGGAGGGCCAGGTCGTCCCGAACGTAGAACTCGAGTCCGCCTCCCATGGTCAGGGTGTTCTCCGTGACGGGGTCGGCGTTCAGGGATTCGCCCGGAAAGACCAGGATCATCCCGTAGCCGCCGGCCACGTACGGTTGGAAGCGACTGGGAAGCGGGTAGCGAAGCACGCCGCTCACGGTGTGAACGAGCGCGTGGACCGACTCGCCCGGCGCGTGGCCGATTCCGGCCTCCCAGGCCAGCCACGAACTCGGATGGTAGGTACCGCGCACGGCGAACAGCCGGTCGTCGCCGAGCGTGCCGAACGCCGGGCTGAACGACAGCCGGTGGCGAAACGGGCGGGTCCCCTCGCTCACATGGAACGTGGAACCTGCCAGTTCCGGCACGAGGTACTCCCGGCCGTTCACGATGGAGGGCGCGGTCGCCGCGTCCGCAGACGGTTCCTGCGCAACGACCGGAGAACCGGCGCTCACGTATCCGGCGACAGCCGCTCCCAACGCGGCCAGGCGAAGCGATCTCATTGCACCCCCGCTTCGATCCAGGCCAGGATCGTCTGGTAGTCGCTGTCCCAGATGGATGCGAACGGCTCGTGCTGATGGGGCGTTCCACCGGCGCTCTCGGCCAGCGGCTCGGCCAGGATCGGACTCGCGGTGAGTTCCGCCACGTTCACCTGAATGGCGGTCTGCTCGAAATCGAACTGCGCGTTGGGCGCGTCGAGCGGCGAGAGCTCGTACGTTCCGCGAATTCCGCCACCGTGGCATTCGGCGGTGGAACATCCCTGACTCAGCAGGATCGGAGCCACGTCGCGCTGATACGTCGCAAAGTCGAGCGTCAACTCGGTTCCTCCGCTGGGGGGAGCCACCGGCTCCAGGGGAGAGGCGCAACCCAGGCAGCCCACCGCGAGGAACCCGATCCAGCGTCGGGAGTCTCGAACTGATCGATGGAACATGGGTCCACCTCCGTAGGGGGCGGGGATGACGGACTCCGCTTCCGCGCGAAACCGAGTTCCCAACGCAATCTCCGGGCCAGTGTCGGAAATGGGGGTTTCTGCCACCTGGGCGCGAACTCGTACGCTTTCTGGTGATTCGTGACACCGGGCCAGGCGCGGATGTGCACGATGCGGAGGCGAAGTGTGCAAAATGCGCACTCGCGACGTGGGACGCCCGGTCCGGTAGACTGGTCGCAACGGGGAGCGGGTAGAGATGCGAAGCGCAATGCTTGCGTTGTTTCTGGTCACTCCCCTGCTTGGGAGCTGCGCCGAAGAGACTCCCACCGGTCCGGCGCCTTCGACTCCGCACCTGGAAGCTCGCGGGATGACGCTGGGGGACTGGACCCGATTCGGCTACGCCTCGGCCCAGGGCCGACGGGCGCTGGACGACGTGGCCGCCACCGGGGCCAATCGCGCCGTGTTCATCGTGACCATCCGCCAAGCCACCGCGCGATCCAGCTCGTTCGGTTCGCTGCCTGTCACGCCGGACTTCCAGGCGTTCCAGTTGGCCACGGACTGGGCCCGGGAGCGATCGCTGGGCGTGGTGCTGAAGCTCCACGTGGATATCGAGGACGGCACCTGGCGCGGCTTCCTCGATCCCGCGGACAAGGACGCCTGGTTCGCGGAGTATCTGGAGTTCGTTCGCGAGTGCGCGGAGGCCGCCACCCGGGCCGAGGCGGTGACGCTGGTGGTGGGAACGGAGCTGGGCCGTCTGGTCGGGCACGAGCAGGACTGGCGACGCGTGATCGCGGCGGCTCGCGAGGCGTTTGCCGGAGAGATCCTGTACGCGGCGTCCTGGGACGAAGTGGGGCAGGTGCCGTTCTGGGATGCGGTGGACGCCATCGGAGTGGACGCGTATTACCCGGTGGCGGACTCGAACGCGCCCAGTCGTCTGGAGATCCTGGCCGCCTGGCAGCCGTGGTTGGCGCGTCTGGACGCGATCCGGAAAGCGGTGGGCCGCGACGTCGTGTTCACGGAGATCGGCTACGCCAGTTTCGACGGCGCCGGCATGGCGCCCATGACGTACGACACGGGCGCGGCGACGGACCTGGCCGAGCAGGCGGACCTCTACTGGGCGGGACTCGCCGCCGTGGCCGACGTTTCGTGGATTCGCGGCATGTACTGGTGGGATTGGCCGCTGGACGAGTCCGGCGGACCGATGGACGACGGCTTCAGCCCCCGCGGCAAGCCGGCGCTGGACGAGTTGCGGGCGGCGTGGGGAGGCGGCTCGTGAGGCTCGGCCCCGGCGCGCTGGGGGCCGCGGTGC
>BQJX01000031.1 GCA_021604925.1 Gemmatimonadota bacterium | reverse complement strand
GCTCGCGGGCGCGCTCGGCCGTAGCGTCCGTGGATCCGTTGTCCACGACCACCACTTCGTGCAGGACGTCGCGGGGCAGCGCGTCGAGCACGAGCGGAAGCGAGGATTCCTCGTTGAGCGCGGGAATGATCAGTGAGACGCGCGGGGCGCGACGGGCGGGAGTGGCTGGCTGCGTCACGGTTGGGCCGCGCGGACGCGGCTCCGAGTCCACCCGAGCGACAGGACGCCCACGTACAGGTAGCCGAACAGGAACAGCAGGACGAAGGGCACCGCCCCGAACAGGCCGTGTCGCAACGTGAACACGAGAATGACCGCGAAGTAGGCGCTCAGCGCCAGTTCGATGAGCGACGTTCCGGACGGAAGCCCGCGGTAGAGCTTGCCGGTGATCGTTCCTTCCTTGCCGCGGATGTCGTACTTCGGCGTGCGATGGAAGGGAGTCTCCTTGCCCAGGAGCCCCTCCAGAATGGCGCGCGAGTTGTTCACCGAGAGCCCGATGGCCACCGACATCACGGCGGGGAAGTAGCGCGCCTGCTTGCGCCAGCCCCGCTGGGCGCCGCTCATGGCCACGCCGTAGAAGATCAGCACCGAGATCGTGGCGAGGGAGAAGAACACGAGCTCGACGGGCGCCGACGTGAACCATCCCGAAGCGAAGCGGATCAGGACCGCCGGGTACACGAACAGCGAGAGCAGCAACACGAGCAGGTACGTCATGTTGTGCGTAAGGTGCACGGACGATTCGATCTTCTTGCGCAGGGGAAGATCCGCCTTCCAGATAAGCGGAAGGACTTTCTTGGCGACCTGCACCGAACCTTTGACCCATCGGAACTGCTGGTTCTTGAACGCGTTCATGTCCACCGGCAACTCGGAGGGGCAGGTCACGTCCAGCAGGTAGACGAAGCGCCAGCCCGCGAGCTGGGCGCGGTACGACAGGTCCAGATCCTCGGTCAGCGTGTCGTGCTGCCAGCCGCCGGCCGCTTCGATGCAACACTTGCGCCACATGCCGGCGGTCCCGTTGAAGTTGAAGAAGTGGTTGTTCTTGGAACGCGCCTCGTGCTCGATGATGAAGTGCCCATCCAGCGAGATGGACTGGATCCGCGACAGCAGCGAATAGTCGGGATTCAGATGATCCCAGCGCACCTGGACCATGCCCACGTTGTCATCGCCGAAGTACGGAGTGATCTCCTTCAGAAGATTGGGACGCGGGATGAAATCCGCGTCGAAGATCAGGAGCAGTTCGCCCTTGGCTCGCTTCATTCCGTACTCCAGCGCGCCGGCCTTGTATCCGACCCGATCGGGGCGCTGGATGTGCACGATGTCGATTCCCTCGGCGCGGAGCCGCTCCACCTCTTCCCGGGCGGCCTCCACGGTGCCGTCGTTGGAGTCGTCCAGGACCTGGATCTCCAGCAGCTCCCGGGGATAGTCCAGTGCCGCCACCGAGCGGATGAGCCGGCGGATCACGTAGACCTCGTTGTACACGGGGAGCTGCACCGTCACGTGGGGCAGGCGCTCGGTCCGGGTCACGTCGATCTCCCGGCGTCGCCCGCGTCGGTACAGCCAGATCATCCACAGCCGGCGGAGCCCCAACGCCGCGAAGGCCGACCACAGGACGAAATAGGCCGTGACGAGGGCCTGCTGGAAGGGGGACAGGGTCAGGAATGCGGTATCCATGGAACTCCGGTGCTTGGCGAGGTTCCGGGCACGATAGGAGCGCCCGTTGGCGACTGTCAAGGAACCCAGCCCGGGGGCGTGCGGCCTCCCTGGTCCCTACGCGCGTGGCGGCGGCCTGTGACCGGCGGGGTCCGGAACCCGCCCCGGCAGCGCCTCGCGGTCCGCCGATTCTTGACCTTTCCCCGACCCGCCGGTACCGTCCGGGCCCGGCTCCGCCCACCCCGCGACGGCGCCGAAGAATCGATTTCTTCCCGACCCTCATCCCAAAGGCAGATCGATGGACCCGTCGGACGACACCACCCTCGTTCAGCAAGCCAAGGCCGGCGATGAAGCCGCCTTCGCGGAGCTGGTGGAGCGTCACCAGGGTCGGGTCTACCACCACGCCCTGCGGTTGATGGGCAGCGCGGAAGACGCGGAAGAGGTCCTTCAGGACACGTTTCTCCAGGTCTTCCGCAATCTGGATCGGTTCGAGGAACGTTCGAGGTTCTCCACATGGATCTACCGGATCGCCACCAACGAAGCGCTGATGCGGCTGCGGAAGGCTCGCCGGAAGCGCGAGGTGTTCCTGGAGGACGCGTTCGCGCGCGATGGCGAGCATGCGGTGGAGCAGATCCGCGACTTCGCCCGATCCGCCCTGGACGACGTGGCGGACACCGAGATTCGAGCCGCGCTGGACGCGGCCCTGGCCGAACTGCCCGAGGAGTATCGCGTGGTCTTCACCATGCGTGACATCGACGGACTGACGAACGCCGAGGTCGCGGAGGTTCTCGAGATCTCCGTGCCGGCGGTCAAGTCGCGCCTCCACCGGAGCCGACTCTATCTTCGGGACCGTCTCTCGCGGACGTTCCGGGACTCCTCCGGAGCGGATGTCCGATCCGAAGGGAGGCACTCGGGATGAGCGACGAATGCCGCCACGAAGACTGCAAGAAGGTGAACGACCTGCTGTCCGAGTTCCTGGACGAGGAGCTGAAAGGCGCGGTGCTGCTGGAACTGAAGGAGCACATCGAGAAGTGCCCGGACTGCCATCTGAACGTCGATAGTGTGCGCAAGGTGATCCGACTCTACCGGGACGCGACGGAATGCGACTGCCCGGTGGACATCCAGATCCGCCTGAAGGACGTGATTCGGCGCGCTCGCGAGGAAGAAACGGGGCGGTAGAGCCCCCGGAACAGGGAACGACCCGTGCCCGCGCGGGTATACGAACCAGGGAAAAGGAGGTCCCCAAAATGAGCAACGCCACCGCAGTGACGGATTCCAATTTCGAAGGTGAGGTTCTGGCCGGAACGGAGCCCGTGGTCGTGGACTTCTGGGCCGAATGGTGCGGCCCGTGCAAGTTGATCGCGCCGGTCCTGGACGAGCTCGCCGCGGAGTACCAGGGCCGCCTCAAGGTGACCAAGCTGAACGTCGACGAGAATCCGTCCACGTCGGCCAAGTACGGAGTTCGGTCGATCCCCACGCTGCTCTTCTTCAAGGAGGGCCAGATCGTGGACCAGGTGATCGGGGCCATGTCCAAGGCCGACCTCAAGCGAAAGTTCGACGCCGCGCTCTAGTGGATCGCGGAGACCACCGACCAGAGGGAGGGAGCCGGGCGGCTCTCTCCCTTTCGTGATATTCTGCCCTCCGCTTTGGGCAGTTCCAGACGGAGAAGAGGAGTCTCATGGGTTCGTTTCGCAGGTCTTGCACGTTCTTGTTTCTGTTGGCTCTCATCAGCCCGGACGGGGCTCGTGCAGACAGTCTGCTTCGGGATCGGATCACGGTGGACGCATCGACCGCGGACGTCACCGTCAAGCATCAGCTGACGTGGACCGCGAGCCTGGACGGTCGACCGAGAACCTCGCTCCATTTCCATCTCGCCGAGGGAGTCCACGTGACGGCCGCCTCCGCCGAGGGTGCCTCCCTGGCCGCGAGCTCGAAGGAGTTGCCCGGGAGCTACCTGCGCGTCTGGACGCTCACGCTGCCGGTGCCGCTTCCGCTGGGCGACTCGCGTGAGATCGAGGTGACCACGTCGGTCAAGGACGCCGGCGTGCCCGGCATCCGCCTGGATGCGGCCGGAGGGGCGCTGTTGCCGGGATCCGGGTGGGTTCCGCAGATCAACCCCGACGCCGACGAGCTCCTCGAACACCGGACGCTGTTCCGCCTCAAGGAGGGGCAGACCGCAATGGCCGCCGGCGTGGGCAGCGGCACCGTGTTCGGTGCGGAGACCGCGGGACGTCCGTTTGCCGTGTGGGGCACCTGGGACCGTACCGAGTTCCAGCGGGGTGACCTTTCGTTCGTGGCGTACCGGAAGCCCGGGGCCACCGGCGATCTTCCCGGCGCCGACAAGTTCGTCCCGCTGATCCGGGCGCTGGAACTCGGGGCCGGACCCGCCGTCGCGTCCGGTCCGTGGACCTTCATCGATGTCGGGAACGGGATCCTCGAAGGTGGACAACGGACCGTGTTCTGGGATGAGGCGACCCTCACGTCGGACAATCCCCTGCGAGTTCGCGACATCGCGGGCGCTCTGGCCGTCAGTTTCTGGTCGGAGTCCATCCGCTTCACCGGTCCGCTGTCCGCCCTGTTTTCCCGAGCGTTTCCGCTCTATCTGGGAGACGCCGCCACGGCCACGCTGGATGTGTCGGATGCGCGCTGGAAGACCAGCGCTCGACTCGTCGGCGCGCGGCGTGACCAGTTCATCCGCGAACGCTCGCAGGACCGGAGCCTGATGGGCCTGTTGCCGTCGAGTCCGGACGCGCCCCGTCTCGTGCGCACCCGGGGAGCGATGGTGGTGCACATGACCGCGGACGCCTGCCCGAACACGTCGTACTTCATGGACTTTGTTCGTACGTTCCGGGAGGCCTACGACGGAGACACGGTGGACGAGACCGTGTTCGGCAGCGAGCTCGGACGTCGGTTCGCCAAGCAGCACGATCATCTGCAGCCCTACCTCGAGACCACCGATCTGCCGGACTTTGTCATTACCGACCATGGGCTCGCCGGCAAGGACGGCGCCAAGCGTCGCCTTCGCGTGGAAGTGGAGAACCGCGGAACCGCCGCGGGCTACGCCGACCTCAGCACCTTTGCGGTGGACGGCGTGCTGCTCCACAGCTCGCGGCAGTTGGTGCGGCCGGGCGAGAAACGGTCGGTGCTGTTCGGCGACCCCCACCGGATCGCCCGCGTGATCGTGGATCCGCAGCGGCGACATCTTCAGTCGGACGTCGAGGGCGAAGTGGTGGATCTGAGTCCCCAAGTGGATCCGAATGCGGCCCCCACCATCCCGTCGTTCTCGTTCATGGCGTCCGGACACGACTACCACTGGCTCACGGGCTTTGACCTGGAACTGGACGGAGTTTCCATCCACGACTTCGAGGGCCACGTGATGACGTACGGCACGCATCACGGGATCTCGGGCATGCTCATGTTCGGAAAGGCCCGCGTGGTCGTCCAGCCCACGGGCAAGCTCGGCGAGTCCTTCTATGACGCCATGGGTCGGGAGCGGATGGAGTTCCAGACTCCGGCGCTCTGGGTTCGCTTCCCGCTCGAGAAGTGGCGGACCGTCCAGGAGACCGTGCTGGCGGGCGTCGAAAAACCGGGTGGGCCCACCGAGCGCGAGTCGCGCTTCATGTACGAGTACTCGTTCCCGACGGGCTTCGCCGACGGCGGTCGCGCGCAGGTGCCGCCGCCGGGGGGCGCGCTGGTGGTCTTCAGCCTGGGAGGCGTGGAGCGCCGGGCGTTCTTGAGGGTCCCGAACGCGGATGGGACCGTGTCCGGGCGGTTTTGGGATCAGCTTCGCGGGAGCACCCTTTGGGAGGCGACCCACTAGCGGCAGTCGGCCGGCGAGTCATCGTTGCCGTGGGAGTCGCGGCCACGATGACCCTGTTCGGTTGCGCCCAGCAGAACTACCGGAACCATCGTGTGCCGGCCTTTGCGTCTCCGAGCGCCCACGGCTCCGTGGACTCGGAGCCCGTTCGCCTGCTGGAGGCGGACACCACCCTGCTGCGCGGCGGCCTTCGGATCATCCGGCCCGACGTGGCCCGCCCCACGCGCCCCTTCACGCTGACCGACGAGCGCGGCATCGTCCACACGCCGGAGAGCCTCCGCGGGCGCGTGGTCTGGTTGGACCTGTGGGCCGTCTGGTGCGGGACGTGCCGGGCGGAGTTCCCGTTCGTGCAGGAGATGCATGAGCGGTTCGAAGGCAACGGGTTCACCGTCCTGGCCGTCTGTCGCAACTCGACCCGGGAGGGATTCCAGGCCGCGTCGAGCAAGGACTGGATCGACTTCCCCCTGGTCGACGCCAACGACGACGAGGACTTCCCGTTTCCGTACCACGCGTTCCCCACGAGCGTTCTCCTGGATCGGGAGGGGCGGATCCGCGCGTATTGGCAGGGACATCGCTCCCCGCCGGCGGTGGAGGATGCGGTGCGTCATCTCCTGGGCGAAGCGTGGGACGAAACGCGGCCGGCGCCGGTTCCGACGCCGACCGGAGCGGACGTGGCGCGAATCGCCGTTCCCGCCGAGGTGCTGTCCGAACGCACTTCGCAAAGTGTCCTGCGCGCCACCCTGGTGCTGCCGCGCGAGCCCGTTCCGGCCGGCGGCTACTTCCAGGGGATGATCACGCTGGACGTGGATCCCGGCTGGCATCTGAGTGCCGATCCCGGCGAAGGGTTCGTGCCGCTGGAACTGCGTTTCGATTCCGAGGACGGGTTCCAGGCGCTGGGGCATCAGTTGCCGCACGCGTTGCCGGTCGATACGGCGCTGGGTCCGCAGGACGGACACGCCGGCGTGTTGCAACTCCCGGTGTGGGGCATGCTGGACTCCCATCTCACCGAGGGGGAGTCCGTCCCGCTCACGATCGTGGCCACGGTGCAGGCGTGTGACCGCACGAAGTGCCTCCCGCCGGCCGAAGTGGTCATGGCCAGTCGAGTCTGGGTGGGCGCGCCCAACGAAGCGGTGCCGGTGCCTCCGGGGAGGACCGGGGCCCAGGGGGCGCCGCAGTGAGCCTCACCCCTTCGGGAGATCACGTGACCCGCTCCCGCGGAATGCTGCTGCTCCTGTTTCTCCTGCTCACCCTGGTCGTCATCAACGCTTCGCAGTGGTTCGTGGTCCGGCGGGCCACCTCCGCGCTCGACGACGAACTCGGTCGCCGACTGAAGACGGTGGCCCTCGCGGCCGTGTCCGAAGTGACCGAGTCCGTGTTGCTCGATCCGGACGTGGGCGATGACTTCTTCGCGCGTTCCCAGCTGGACTCGCTGGCGAGACGCCATGACATCGACGACATCTTCCTCATGGACTCCGACGGGATCGTGCTCTTCGAACTCCCGAACGCGGGGACCACCGTGGATCCGTTCCAGGCCGGCGGGGACTCGCGACGTCCGCTGGCCGGGGCCAGGTCGCCGTCGGAGATCCTGGAGCTGGACGTGGAAGCGTTCTCGCGGGCCGTGGCGGGCGCGCCGTCCGCGTCGCGGATCCTGAACCTGGACGGCGAGATCTTCAAGGCCGCCTACGCGCCCGTCTCCGAGTACGACGAGTTCGAGAACCGCAACGTGGTGAGCGCGGTGTTGGGCGTGACGGCGGGCGGCGGGTTCCACCAGAACCTGCCGCGGCTGGAGCGGACCGCGTGGGGGATCACGATCGGGAGCGCCGCACTGATCCTGGTGCTGGCGGCCATCTTCTTCGGAGTGCTGCGGCGACTCTCCGCCACCGAGGGCGCGCTGGCCCGGGCCGAAACGCTGAGCGCCATGGGAATGATGGCGGCCGGCGTGGCCCACGAGGTCCGCAATCCGTTGGCGATCATTGCCGGCACCGCGCAGCGACTGCGTCGCAAGTACCAGCCGGACGATGCCGAGCCGGACGAGCTGTTCGAGTTCATTCCCGGAGAGGTGGAGCGGCTGAACGGCATCCTGGAGGGGTACCTTCGGTTTGCGCGGGACGAACCGTTGGCGTTCGGGGACAGTGACCTCGCGGCGGTCGTCCAGCGCTCGGTGGGCATGGTGCGCGACGAGTTCGCGGAGCGCGAGATCCGCGTGGACTTCTCCGGCACCGAAGCGGCGGCGCCCCTGTCGGGCTATCCGCAACGTCTCCAGCAGGTCCTGCTGAACCTGCTGTTGAACGCGGCGCAGGCCATGCCCCAGGGCGGCGAGGTGCGGATCACGCTGGAGCGACCAGGCGATCTGTACCGACTCACCGTGGAGGATGACGGTTCCGGTTTCGACTCCAAGGCGCTGAAGGGCGATGCGGCGTTCCAGCCCTTCTTCACCACCAAGGAACAGGGCTCGGGGCTGGGCCTGGCCATGTCGAAGAGAATCGTGGAGGGGCACGGCGGCACGATCGCCGTGGGGAATCACGGTGGCGGTGGGGCCCGGGTTGTCGTTGAATTGCCGCGGAGCGGGACGACGCGCGAGGAGGCGTGATGGCATCGGTGCTGGTCGTCGACGACGAGAAGAAGATCACCCTTCTGCTGGAGGGCGAACTCTCGGACGTCGGCCATGACGTGCAAGTGGCGAACGACGGCGACGAGGCGATCCGCCTGGTGCGCGCCAAACCGTACGACGTGGTCGTGACGGATCTTCGCCTGGGCGCGACCGACGGCCTCGCGGTTCTCCGCGCCGCCAAGGAAGCGGATCCGGACGTGGTGGTGCTCATGATGACGGCGTACGCCACGGTCAGTTCCGCGGTAGCGGCCATGAAGGAGGGCGCCGCGGACTACCTGGAAAAGCCGGTCAACTTCGAGAAGCTGGCGCTTGTGATGGACCGCGGCCTGGAGCGACGTCGACTGTCGGACGAGAACCGGCGGCTGCGCGAGCGGGTCGGCTCGGGCGACGTGGGTGCGGCCGGGATGGTGCGCGGCCGCAGCGAAGCCATGAAACGCGTAATGGCGTTGGTGGAGAAAGTGGCTCCCTCCGAAGCCAGCGTGCTGCTGCGGGGCGAGAGCGGCACCGGAAAAGAGGTCGTGGCCCGCGCGCTGCACGAGATGTCGGCGCGCGCCGATCGTTCCCTGGTGGCCGTGAACTGCGCCGCGCTCTCCGAGACGCTCCTGGAGTCCGAGCTGTTCGGCCACGAGAAGGGAGCGTTCACCGACGCGACCGCGCGCAAGCTCGGTTGGTTCGAGGTGGCGAACGGCGGCACGATCCTGCTCGATGAGATCGGCGAGATGAATGCGTCCACGCAGGCCAAGTTGCTGCGCGTGCTGGAGGATCATCGTTTCCATCGGCTGGGCGGATCCGAGATCATCCAGGCCGACGTGCGCGTGGTGGCGGCCACGAACCGCAACCTGGAAGCGGCCATTCGCGACGGGCACTTCCGCGAGGATCTCTTCTACCGGCTGAACGTGTTCCCCATCGACCTGCCGCCGCTCCGCGAGCGAATGGAAGATCTCGGCGAGCTCGTGGCCCACTTCTTTGAGCGATGCGACTACCGGGGGCCGGGTCTGGATCCCAAGGCGCGTGCGTCGCTGGAAGGCTACGATTGGCCGGGGAATCTGCGCGAGCTCCGCAACGTGGTGGAGCGCGCGGTCATCCTGGCCGGTTCCGGCCCGGTCACGCTGGCGGAGATCCACATTCCCGAGCGACGTCGCGCGGAGCCGGGGGCCGCTCCGGACGAGACCACGCTGTCCCAGACCGAGGAGCGGATGATCCGCGAGGCGCTGGAGCGGGCGGGCGGCAACAAGTCGAAGGCGGCGAGGCTGCTGGGGATCACCCGGCGAGCCCTCTACGGGCGGCTGGAAAAGTACGGCATGGATGCGTCGGAGGACTGAGTTGGGGGGGGAAGCGGGCGCCGGACCGGCTTCGACCGGGGAGTTCCGGGTGCCCTGGGCCGGTCAAAGGTGCCCCGTGAGGGACACTTCGGTGGGCTGTCAGAATTCCACCGGCAAAGCAAACCGCCAAGTGGTTGTATGTCAGCGAGTTGAAGCTCCGGATGGAATTCGGGGGACTGGCACGGGAGCTGCACTTCCGGGGGGCAGGAAGCCCGGTCGAAAGACCCTGATCGGGACCACGTGAACGAGCGCTCCGTTGCGGGCGCCGAAGGAGCAGCGTCATGAGACGCATCATCCACCTCAGATGGATCGGGACCGCCATCCTCGCGGCGCTCGTTCTGAGCACGAGTTCCACCGTGCTGGCGCAGTCGGGCGCGAACGACCGCGTAGAAGTCGCGCTGCAACGCACCGACGAGGCGTTGGCGAAGGCCCGCCTGGTCGTTCAGGAGAGCGACAGCCGGCGGGCACGCGAAGTCCTGGAGACGGCATTCCGCATCCAGGGCGAAGCGTGGAACCGCTTCCGGAACAGCCGACTCGTGGAAGCCGCGAGCCTTACCGCCGAGGCGCGTCAACTCGCCGCGCGCGCGGTGAACCTGGCGCGCGAGGACGGCGCGCTGCGAAGTCGAGCGGGTCGGGAGATCGAGCAGGCGCGTCGGGGACTGGAAGCGGCGCGGGAGCACATCGGCGCGGATGTCGCGGGAGCCGCGCAACGGCTGCTGGAACAGGCGGCGGAGCTGATCGAGCGCGCGCAGGTGAAGTTCGGGGAGCAACAGTACGAGGCGGCGTTTCGGTTGGCCACCTCGGCGCAGCAGCTGATCCGGCAGGCGGTCGGCATGAGCGGCGGTTCCGAGAGCGCCTCGCGCGTTCTGCGGGAGCTGGAACGCACGGATCATCTCATTGAACGGGTCGCGGATCTCGTGTCCGAAAGCGACAACCCCGACGCCCAGGCCATGCTTGATCGCGGGCGCGCCGTGCAGACGCGCGCGTGGGATGCCTACCGCGACGGACGCTGGCCTGCCGCTGCCGCCGGTACCCGGGAAGCTCGCAACCTTGCCAATCGGGCGCGCGCCCTGGCGCAAGGCCCGGTGAACAGCGACAACGTGGCGCGGGCGCTGGCCGAGACCGATCGCCTGCTGGACCGCGCGGCGGACGTGGTGGCGGAGTCCGGCAGCGACGCGGCGGTCAGCATTCTCGAGCGCGCGCGCGGCCACCAGGCCAAGGCGCACGACCTGCTGAGCGAAGGCGAACTGCGCAAGGCGCTCGCCGAGACTCGCGTGGCCCGGAGTCTGATCAAGCGCGCGCTGCGGGCCGCCGATCCGGCCGGAGTGCGGTAGATGCGGCGCGCCGGCCTGGGGGCGCTGTGGCTGCTGGCCTCGGTCGCGACCGCTTCGTCGGGCGCGGCCGAGCCGGAAGTCGCCGCGTCGCCTGGTCCGCCCGCGTCGGAGCCGGCCCCGTCGGGAGAGCCGGCCGAGCCGGCGCAAGGCGCGGAGCAGGACGCGGAGCGCTACACTGCCCTGGTGGACTCGCTCGCCGCGATTCTCGACGACGGAGCGACCGCCGGGCAGGACGAGGCAGCGCTGGCCGAGGCCGACGCGCTGGCCGGAGTGGCTGAAGAACTGTTCGTGGAAGGGGAGATCGATCTCGCCGCGAGCCTGATGCAGGACGCCATTGCCCTGTTCGCCCCGGAGGGAACGCCGTGAGACTGGCTCCACTCCTCGGTGGCCTTGCGTTCGTGGTCGCGGGCGGCGCGATCGCGGACGAGGGCACTCCGGTGGAGTGGATTCCGCGGGTCGGGTTCGATTTCGAGCACTTCGGCGAGACCTATCGGATCACGGACGACCGCGACACGGTGACCGTGATCAACGACTTCGGAACGCTGCTGGGGGTCACGCTTCGCTCGCCGCGGCGGCAGGCCTCCTGGTTCCGCCTGGACACGAACGCCCACCTGGGCAAGGAGACGCGACGCTTCCGCGTCGACTTCGACGGCCGCCTCGAGCGCGGAGCGAACCGCTTCGAACTGGATCAGCACGCTTCCTACCGCGCGTTCCAGGAGGGCGGCGAGTACTCCATCTCCTCCAACCATTTCAACGAGCGCGCTCAGCTCAGCTGGGAGCACCGGTTCAACGATCTGGTCAGCCTGCGACTTCGCGACCGGTTCGACGGCACCTGGTTCGCGGAGCCCGACCAGTACAACCTGAACCAGTGGACGAACGAGCCGCGGACCGATCTCCGTTTCCACTTCCGCGACTTCGACGAGGCGCGGATCGGAGCGCGCTTCGGTCGCCGAAGCGTGCCGGACTCCACGTCGCTGGGGTACGATCGTGTGGTCCTCGATTCGTCCGTGAATCTCCTGTTCGGCTGGACGTCCTCCCTGGACCTCGCGGATCAGTGGGAGCGCCGTCGCTACAACGACAACTCCGTGCGCGAGGACTCGTGGTCCCATCGACTGGACAGCCGCTTCGAGTTTGCGGCGGGGGACCGGG
>BQJX01000030.1 GCA_021604925.1 Gemmatimonadota bacterium | reverse complement strand
GATCTTCTCGGCGCAGTTCGAAGTGGGGGCGTTCGACACGCCGCTCCTGCTCACGTCGGGAACGTCCGCGGTGATGGGACTTGGCATGTTGCAGTTGCTCGTCTGCCTGCTCCTGCTGTTCTACACGACCGAGTCCGTGCTGCGCGAAGCGCAGGTGCGACTCTCGCCGATCTTCTGGGCCACGCCCACCCGCACGTCGGCGGCGTTGCTCGGCAAGGCGCTGGCGAACGGGATCGTGGGCTTCGTGATCGTGGCGGCGGCGGCGCTCGGGTCGATCCTGGTGATCGTGTTCCAGGGCCAGGTCACGCCCACGCTGTCACCCTACCTGCTGGTGTGGGGCGCCCTGCTGTTGCCCACCTACCTGGCCTGGGCGGCGTACGTCACGTTGATCGTGGCGCTGAGCGGCAGCCGCTACGCGACGTACGCGATCGGCCTGGGCACCATGATCTTCACGGGTTGGAAGAGCATCCGCGGCGAGATGAACTGGGTCGGGAACTGGAACCTCTCCGGTACGGCCACGTGGACCGACTTCGGCGGACTGGACCCGAACGGAACGGCGTTCCTGCTGAACCGCTCGTTCTGGCTGCTGGTCACCGTGTTTGTCGTGGCGCTCACCGTGCGCGTGTTCCCGAGGCGGGAGCGCGACTCGGCGCTCGTCCTGGATCGTCTTCGTCCCGGCAGCCTGCTGCGAAGCGCGTGGAAGCTGGCTCCGGCAGCCATCCCCGCGATCGCGCTGGGTACCTTCCTGTGGGTTCAGGTGGGCGATGGCGCCCAGGGCCCGGCGGTGGAGAAGCGCGAGAAGGAGTACTGGGGTCGCAACCTGCTCACGTGGGGTCAGGACAACGTGCTCACTCCGCGGCTGGCGGGAGTGGACTTCGACCTGGCGCTGGACCCGCCGGCGGGCAGCTTTGCCGTGACCGGCGAGTATGCCCTCGTGAACCAGAGCGATCGCCCCATTCAGCGGTTCCCGATGTCGGTGGGGGATCACTTCGAGAACATCGCCTGGACGCTGAACGGGGAAGAGGTGGAGCCGGAGCACCACGCGCGCCTCTACGTGTTCAAGCCCGGCGTGCCGCTGGCCGTGGGGGACACCCTGCGGGTCGGCTTCTCCCACGACGGTCGCTTCCCGAAGGGCCTGACCAAGAACGGCGGCGGCATGGGCGAGTTCATCACGAAGTCGGGAGTGGTCCTCACGTCATTCAGCACCAGCTTCCTGCCGCTGCCCTGGTTCGAGGAGGGTCGCGGGCAGGACGAGGACAACCAGACCGATCCCAAGGAGTTCGATGACGGGCACTGGGAGGGAAGGACGGACCCGGGGTTTCCGGCCGGCGTCCTGTATCCCGTGACCACGCGCATCACGGGGCCGGACGAGTACCAGTACCACGGAGTGGGGGTAATGAGAGAGGAGACCGTTGCGGACGGGGTTCGCACGGTCGTGTGGGAAACGGATCAGCCGGTGAACTTCTTCAACGTGGTGGCCGGCCGGTGGGACGTGTGGAAGGGCGAAGGCGTGGAGATCTACCACCACCCGAAGCACACCTACAACCTCGAGGAGATGGGCGAAGCGCTCGAGGGATCCCGGAAGTACTTCTCCGAGTGGTTCTACGAGTACCCCTGGCAGGATCTTCGGGTGAACGAGTTTCCCGCGCTGGCTTCGTACGCGCAGGGATTCCCCACCAACATCACGTTCTCGGAGAGCATCGGGTTCCTCACCCGGAGTACGCCGGAAACGCAGGCGGCGTTCCTGGTCACGGCGCACGAGACCGCACACCAGTGGTGGGGGAACATCATCCTGCCGGGGGTGGGGCCGGGCGGGAACATCCTGAGCGAGGGCATGGCCCACTTCTCCACGATCCTGCTCTTTGGCCAGATGAAGGGCGACCGCGAGCGCATCGAGTTCTGCAAGCGGATCGAAGACAACTACGGAGACGAGCGGCAGGTGGATTCCGAGCGACCGCTGGTCTGGACCGACGGCTCGAAGGGCGGCGACACCACGGTCATGTACGACAAGGGCGGCTGGGTGTTCTGGATGCTCCACAACCTCATGGGCGAGGAGGCGAGCCTGGCCGGGATCCAGGAGTTCGTGCGTCAGTACCACGGGAATCCGGATCATCCGCTGCTGCAGGACTACGTGCGCGTGTTGCGCGAGTTCGCACCGGACCAGGCCGCCTATGACGACTTCGTGCAGCAGTGGTTCCTGGAAGTGGCGGTGCCGGAGTACCGATTCACCGAATCCTCCAAGGAGCAGAGCAGCGGTCGCTGGACCGTGCGCGCCACGCTGGAGAACCGGGGAACGGGTCGGTTCCCGGTGGACGTGGCGGCGGTCGCGGGCGAGCGCTTTCCGGACCGCGCGGCCGATGCGGGCGATGCGGGCGAGGCAAGCGGGCCGGGCGGCGAGGGCGAGCCCGTTGGCGAGTCCATGGAAGGGACCGATGCCGAGGCAGTGCCCGGTAACCGGGATGCCGAGCCGGTGAGCGAGTGGCGGGAACTGCGCCAGACCATCGTGCTGGGCGCGGGTGAGACGCGGGAGCTCATCTTCGAGACGGAGTTCGAGCCGGAGAGGCTGGTCATGGATCCCGATGCGACGGTGCTGATGCTGGATCGGAATCGCGCGCAGGCGGAACTCTAGGGGGACCGCAGGACCGCCACGCGGGCGCGGGCCGGCTCCAGGCCGGGGTCGATCGCCAGGGCGGCCTGGTAGGCCGCCAGCGCGTCGGCCGGTTGTTGCAGCGCTTCCAGAACGGCGCCCAGGTTGAAGCGCGTGGAGGCGGTGGCCGGGTCACACTCGATGGCGCGCTGGTAGCTGGTCACGGCGTCCGACAGCGCGCCGGCCGTGGTGAAGTAGCGACCCATGCCGTGGTGCGCTTCCGCGCAGCGGCTATCCAGCCTGAGTGCGGTCTGCCAGTGATCGCGGGCGTCGTCGCGGAGGTTCGCCGCGAACGCCAGGTTGCCCAGCTGCACGTGCGACTCCGGCAGCGCGCGCTTGGCCAGCGCCGCTTCGAACTCGGAGCGCGCCGCATCTCCATCTCCCGTGCGCACCAGCAGAACTCCGGTGTTGTGGTGCAGCTCCGCGGAGTCGAGTCCCAGCTGACTGGCCAAGCGGTACTTCGCCAGCGCATCGCGGTCGCGACCCACTTCGCGGAACGCGTCGCCGCACGTCTTCTGGGCGAACGGATTCTCGGGAAGCTGCGCGGCCAACGCCTCCGTCCGCAGAAAGACGCCGGGACGCCGCGCGGGCTCCGCCATTCCCAACGCAACCAGGGGCACCACCGCAAGCCCCCACTTGCCGGCGTGCACCATCCACGGGGGCATGCCTTCGGCCTTTCCGGTGGGATGCGCGTTGCCGCCGTCCAGACCCATCTTCTGCCGGGTCTTGGTTTCGCGGATCTTCCAGATGAACCCGTCGTAGTAGAAGTGCAGGATCGCCGAACCCACGATCAACCCTTCCATGGCGGCGCGGAGTGTCTCCGACGAGATCCCGTTCGCCACGAAGCGGATGGAACCGTACGCAAACACGAGCCCCACGTAGAGGCCCACGAGAATGCCGCTGCGCCGGAACAGCCAGCCGGTGAGTCCGCCGGTACCGGGGTTCTTCTCCACCTGGGCCCGATTGAAGATCCACACGATCGACAGGTACTGCACGTCGTGGAACACCTCGAACAACGCCAGCCCCACCAGCATGTTCAACGTGGCCACGTTCGAGTACCACCACAGCCCGATCGACGTGGCCAGCACGGTGAGCTTGATCCACGGGATGGGTCGCTTCGCTCGTACGTTGCGTACGAGGTTGGCCAGGAACAGGACCGTGATCACCGCCGTGCCGGCGGCCCACAGCGCCTGGAATCCGTGCATTACCTCGCCCGAGGGAATGGGCGCCCCGGCGCGCACGTGGAACAGATCCAGGATCTTGAAGAAGCGCGCCGGCGACAGCACCACTCCGGCCCCGAACCACGCCGCGCACATGGCAAAGTCCAACTTCTGGGTCCACCGATCGAACACGCCGCCCTTGCCGTCGTAGATGCGGACGAAGCCGTAGCTTTGCATCATCCCGTGCCAGGCGCCCCACAGGTACACGGCCAGGACGATCGCGCTGAGATTCCACAGCGTGAACGAGACGCACACCGCGCCGATGAACACCGGGGCCAGCACGAAGCGCGTGCGGAAGCGTTGAAAGAGATCACGGTCGCCGTAGGCCCGCATCATGCCCGGGAGATGATGCCCCAGTGCCCCGAACGCAAGCACGTAGAGCGCCAGCTCCTCGCCGCTGATCTGCAGTTCGGCCAGGCGGTACAACGGCACCACCACGAAGGGCGTCGCGGCAAAGAGCAGAAGATCGCGCCAGCCGCCGAGGATCCACGGGGAACGCTTGGGCGCGGTCGGGGAGGCGGGTGCGGAGCTCGACATGCACAACCGGGGGGCAGGGGAATGGAGGGCCGCGGAGACGAGCAACCATGATAGAGGGGAGGTGCGTTCGGTTTCAAGGAGGCAGGTCGGGGGCGGCGGCGATCAGCGCAGCAGCGTGAGCTTTCTGGCCAGGACCCCGGCGGACGTCTCCAGTCGATAGAAGTAGACGCCGGCGGCCATGGGCGCACCCGTGAAGTCGGTTCCGTCCCAGTAGATGTCGTGAACGCCCGTGGGGCGGGGCCCGTCCGTGAGCACGCGCACCACCTGCCCCGTGCCGTTCAGGATCAGCATGCGGGCGTGATCCGGGCCGGGCAGCGTGAAGAGGATCGTGGTGCGCCCGGACCGCAGCGGGTTGGGCCGGGCCGGCAGCATGTTCACCTTGGACTGGTCGAGGTTGCCGATGGGCAGCGGTTGCAGGCCGCCGCCATCCTGCGCCAGAGTGGCGGCCAGCACGGATCGATCCGCGTCGCGCTGCAGCCAGACGACTGCGCGCAGGTTGGTGACTTCCCAGCCGGTGCCCAGCGGCTCGACGTGCTGCACGAACTGGATCTCCCCCGGGTTGCTGACCAGCAACGGACGCTCCGGGAAGGCGGCCCGGACCACGCGATCCCAGCTGCCGGTGTTCCCCGGTCCGCAACAGTGGGGAACCTGATCCTCCACGATCAGCGCGCGCAGCGTGTACTGCTCCGGGGACGGCACCGGCGCCGTCTCGTCGATGCGGATCTCCACGTTCAGCGAGCCGGCCCGCGCGGCTTCCGCAAACACCGCCACCGCATCGAACACGATCGACGTGGGAACCGCCTGTGCCGATTGGATCGCGGTCCGGTACGTATCCGTCGGGTCGCCGCCGGCGCCGGTCAGGTCGCCGCCATCGAACGCGGTGGTGGGAAGCGCCGGGGATCCGTAGTAGAGCGCCCGGTCCAGGCTGATGGACGTGGCGAGCGGCCCCTCGGAGTGGTACTCGACCGCCACGAACACGCTTCCGAGTTCCTCCTCCAGGTCGGACAGCGCCGTGCGGGAGTTGCCGCACGCGCCGCAGTCCACGGACCCGAACGTCTCCACCAGGACCGTTCGCGGGGCGGCAAGCGCTCCCGCGGGACCGGCGACGGCGGCGACAGCGGCGAGCCAGAGCAGGGAGGCGGCGGGGCGGACGGGCACGCGGAGAACTCCGATCTGGGGGGCGTCACGCTCAGAGTACGAGATCGCACGGATTGCGTGACCTCGTACGCTTCATCATACTGTAGTTTGAACCCAGCGCGGCAGGTTGCCCAAGGGGGCCGCCGGCCCGATGTCGTGTCATACCCACCCGGAGGTTTCCATGCACGGTCTGGCGAGAGGGAAGCAGCGTTCGCGGCTCTGGTTGGCGGGAGGCATCGGCGTGCTCGTGATGGCGTTCACCCTGCCGGCGCTGGCGAACAGCCAGAAGTCGAGCGGCGGAAAGGGCGACGCCCCCCAGAAGGAAGGCGCTGCGGGCGACGAAGCGCAGGCGATGTACGAACGCGGGATGGAGCTCATCCAGGAGGGGCGCTTTCAGGACGCGCTGGAACGCTTCGAGAAGGCGCACAAGAAGCGCAAGGACGAGCCGGAGTTTCTGAACATGGTGGCGTACTCGCAGCGCAAGGTCGGTCGCCTGGAGGATGCGTTCGAGTCGTACCACCGCGTCCTGGCTATGGACCCCACGTTTGCACCGGCACGCGAGTACCTGGGCGAGGCGCATATCCAGGCCGCGTTGCATCAGCTCGACGCGCTTCGCGAGTACGGCGATCGCGCGAACGGCGAGTACGAACGATTGGCCGCCGCGTTGCGCGAAGCCGCCGCGGCTCTGACCGCGGGGCCGGTGGACGGCAAGCTGCCGGTTCCGGAGAACAAGGCGTGGTAGACGACACCTGGGAAGTGCCCATGGCCCACTGGGAGTGCGCTGTCTGCGGGGGCGCCAACGAAACCGCGGTCGACAACGAGGCGGCGCCCAAGCAGAAGTTCACCGAGGACTGTCGCGTGTGCTGTCGGCCCAATCTGCTGCGGGTTCGCGTGGCCTCGGACGGATTCCTGGAGGTCTCGGTGGAGTTCGACGAGTAGCCGGCGGCCCGCGGTGGTCCGGAACTCAGCCGCGCGCGGCGCGGTCCAGCGGTTTCCACCGGTAGCAGTCCACGGTGTGGTCGTTCACCATGCCCACGGCCTGCATGAACGCGTAGCAGATCGTGGGCCCGACAAAGGTGAACCCGCGCCGCTTGAGTTCGCGGCTCATCGTGCGGGATTCCTCCGTCTCCGCCGGCACCTTCTTCAGCGACGACCACTCGTTCCGAATCGTCCGCCCGTCCACGAAGTCCCAGAGGAACTCGCCAAAACTCCCGTCGCTCTCCACCACGTCCAGGAATGCCCGCGCGTTCCTGCGCGCGCCCTCCACCTTGAGGCGATTGCGGACGATTCCCTCGTTCTTCAGCAGCTTCTCGATGCGGGCCGGTCGCCAGCGGGCGATTCTCTCCGGGTCGAACCCGTCATAGGCCTTCCGGTAGTTCTCGCGCTTGCGCAGGATCGTGATCCACGACAACCCGGCCTGCGCTCCCTCCAGCAGGAGGAACTCGAAGAGCTTGCGGTCGTCGCGCACGGCCATGCCCCACTCTTCGTCGTGATAGGCCTGATAGAGTGGATCCTCTCCGCACCACGTGCATCGCTGCAGATCTGGAGGCATGCCCGGCCCTTTCGTTGGAAGTCCCCGATCCTGCTTGCGAGGGGTACATTTGTCTAGTACATTTCCGGCTCGAATCGACGTGCGGGGGGCCGGGAATGGAAGCGGCAAAGTTTCTGGATGCGGTGGGGAGCTGGCCCGCCTACGACGGGCAGATGGTCCACGTGGAAAAGCTGCCGGCGCGAGAAGCGCGCTTCGGGGAGCTCAGCGAGCCGTTCCCCCTGCCCGTTCGCGAGGCCCTGCTGGGAATGGGCATCCCCGAACTGTGGGCGCACCAGGCGCGTTGCGTGCAGGAAGCCCGCGCGGGCAAGAACGTGGCGGTGGTCACGTCCACGGCGTCCGGCAAGACGCTGGCCTACACGCTGCCGGTCCTGGAGCGGCTCGTCCTGGAGCCGGAGAGCACCGCGCTGTTCCTGTATCCCACCAAGGCGTTGGCGCAGGATCAGCTGCGCGGCCTCCTACGCATGGCGGAGCTGTCGGCCGGCATCGGCCAGGTGCTCAAGACCGGCACGTACGATGGAGACACGCCCAGCGGCGCGCGTCGAAAGCTGCGTGACGACGGCAACGTGATCCTCACGAACCCGGACATGCTCCACTCCGGGGTTCTGCCCTACCACATGAAGTGGAGCCGGTTCCTGGCCAACCTGCACACCGTGGTGATCGACGAGATCCACGCGTACCGGGGGATCTTCGGATCGAACGTGGCCAACGTGATCCGACGGCTTCGTCGCGTGTGCCGCCATCACGGCTCCGATCCCCGCTTCCTGCTGGGGTCGGCCACCATTGCGAACCCTCACGACTTTGCGCGGTCACTGCTGGGAGAAGACGTGGTTCTCGTGGACGAGGACGGTTCCCCGCGGGGTCCCAAGCAGTTCGTGCTGTGGAACCCTCCGTACGTGGACACTGCCTCCATGGAACGGCGGAGCGCCAACGTGGAAGGCCATCGCCTGTTCACGGAGCTGGTGAAGGCGCGCGTGCAGACCATCTGCTTTTCGCGGGCTCGCGTGGTGGCGGAGTTGATTCATCGCTACACGCAGGAGGCGCTGACCCGCGAGAAACCGGAACTCGCCAAGCGGGTGCGCCCCTACCGCGGCGGGTTCCTGCCGCGTGAGCGGCGGGAGATCGAGAAGGCGCTGTTCTCAGGCGAGCTGCTCGGGGTGTCGTCCACGAATGCGCTGGAACTCGGGATCGACATCGGCACGCTGGAAGCGTCCGTGGTGGTGGGGTTTCCCAGCACCATCGCCTCGCTCTGGCAGCAGGCGGGTCGGGCCGGCCGTGGCTCGGAAGAGGCCGTCACCTTCTTCGTGGCGTACAACGATCCCATCGATCAGTACCTCATGCGGCATCCGGAGTATCTCTTTGCGCAGTCGCCGGAAAGCGCCGTGATCGATCCGGAGAACCCGTACATCCTTTCCGGACACCTGCAGTGCGCCGCGTTCGAGTTGCCGCTGGAAGAGGGCGATCTGGAACACTTCGGCGAGGTGGCGCGGGACCTGATCCGCCTGCTCGATGAGAACGGCCGCACGCGTCGCGTGGACGGTCGGAGTTACTGGGCCAACACGGACTTCCCGTCGCGCACCGTGAACCTGCGGCACATGTCCGACGACACCTACACGATCATCGAGGTTCCGGCGGATCTCGGAAAGGGATCGGCGTACCGGCCGCGCACCGGCCCGGAGTTCCAGGCGCCGGACGACGGCGAGGCGCGCGTGATCGGCAACGTGGATGCGATCTCGGCGCTCGAGTTGCTCTATCCGGAGGCCGTCTACCTGCACGACGGCGAGACGTTCGTGGTGCGGCATCTGGATCTGGAAGGGAAGTCCGCGTACGTGGAACGTCGCGATGTGGACTACTACACCACGCCGGTGCTGGAGCAGCACCTGTTGCTGCGCGGGACGCGGGAGGTGGGAACGTGGGCCGGTGCGGACACGGGTTTCGGCGACGCCACGGTCACGTGGTTCACATCGTTCTTCAAGAAGATCCAGTTCTTCTCCGTCGACTCGATCGGGTGGGGGAATCTGGACTTGCCGCCGCAGAACATCGACACGACCACGGCCTGGATCACGATTCCCGCGGAGATGCGCGGCCGCCTCAAGGCGATGGGCAAGAATGCGGTGGAGGGTCTGGTGGGCGTTCGCAACCTGCTGATCAGCGTGGTTCCGCTGTGGGCCATGTGCGATCGTGCCGATATCGGCGGCGTGGTGGACAGCAAGAACCTCGGCAAACCCACCATCTTCCTCTACGACCGCTACCCCGGGGGACTCGGGTTCGTGGAGCACGCATTTCGCCGCCCCGCGGAGATCTTCGGCGCGGCGCTGGCGCTGGTCAGTGAGTGCCCCTGCGAGAGCGGGTGCCCGTCGTGCGTGGGATTGCCCGTGTTGCGCCCGGCGCAGCATCAGGACCCGGAGGCGGGCGGCGCCTGGCCGATTCCCGACAAGGACTCGGCCCACCTGATCCTTGAGGAACTGGTACGAAGATCGGAAGAGGAGGAGCGCGCTGCGCCCCGGGAGGCCGCCGTTGCCGCGTCTTGATCCGGTGCACTCGGGAATCGCGCGGCTGCTGCGCGGCGAGGCATTGGCACCGCGAGCGGTGAGCCGACGCCGGTCGCAGGATCTGGTCGACGGCGCCGTTCTGGAAACGATCGGCCGACACGGGGTGTGCGTGATCCGCCGCCCCGTGCGGGAACTGCTTCCCGGCACGGACCTGGAGCGGGATCTGCGCGATGCGTTCGCGTCGCTGGCCACGCGGGATCCGCAGTCGGTGTACCCGGGACTGCGGGCCGCGGTGGGCCGACGCGTGGAGGACCTGGTGGTGCTGGATCTGGAGACGACCGGATTCTGGGGATGTCCCATCTTCCTGGTGGGCATGATTCTTTGGGAGGCGGGGGAACTGATCTCCGTGCAGGTGCTGGCGCGCGACTACGCGGAGGAGAAGGCCATGCTGGCGGCTTCGGTTTCGTTCCTGGGAGCGCGCTCGCTGCTCGCCACGTTCAACGGGAAGTCGTACGACGTTCCGTGCTTCCGCGAGCGATGCCAGTATCATCGCGTGCCGAGCGCGGTACACGACACGGACCACGTGGACGTGTTGCACGCGTCGCGTCGCCGCTGGAAGGGCGAACTGAAAGACTGCCGACTGCAGACCCTGGAGTGGGAGGTGGTGGGTCTTCATCGCGTGGGAGATGTGCCCAGCGCGGAGATCCCCGGCGTCTATCACGAGTTCGTGGCCACCGGGGATCCCGGCCTGTTGCAACCGGTGCTTCATCACGGTCGCGTGGACACGGTCACCACCGCATCCTTGCTGGCCCGCCTGCTCGCTGATCCGCCGCTTCCCATCCCGCGCCGCCCGCGCAAGAAAACCACGCCCGCCAAAGACATCGATTGATTCAACGCACAGTTTGATCCGCGTCGTGTCTTGTCACGGCTCCCGATTGTTACGATAGTCGGTGCACGCGTGACGCGAACGCGTCGCATGGTCGCTCCCCTGACCAGACCAGAAGGGGATGATCATGACTTCGCGCGGAAGCTTCCTTATTGCAAGCGCACTTCTTCTCGCGACCGTTCCTTCCTTTGCCGGCGACCGCTGGTGCGGAGACAAGACGTACCCCTGTGCGGTGTCCTCGTACGGATGGACTCTCTTTGTCGACTCGAACGTGGGAACTCCGGACTTCTGGTGGGGACCGCCGGTGCCGGTCCGGGAGATCTTCGTGTGCGAACACGGCGTCCAGTTCCTGTTCGTGACGCGCCAACACGAGCGTCTGCACCACACGGCACTCGTGTTCCCCACGCCCACGCGGGCGCTGCTGGCACATCGGCTGAACATCCAGGACGAGGTGCTGCTCGAGTCCGAGTTCGAGCACTTCCGCCACCGGTTCCAGGCGCTGACGGACTCGCTCGAATCCATGTCGGGATCCACGCTGCAGGCGGGCACGCGTCTGTCGTTCGGGGAGAGCCGCGGGCCCGCGTTCCCGTTGCTCGTGGTGGGGAGGAAGCTGGAACTCCACTGGCGGGACGCGGAGCTGAAGCTGCGCGGATACCTGGACGTGTACTTCGCGCCGCTGGATCCGGTGATCGCGCGCCGTCGCGCCCCGCCGGTGCGGGAGCTGGTGCTGGGACTCGGCCGGGGGGAACCCACGGATCCGAGCGTGGCGTTGCCGTGAACCAGTTTGGGCTCTCCGACCGGTGCTCGGTTATCATGGCCGGATGGAGAGCCCGTCTTCCGCGACCCCGCGTCGCTACGACCTTGCCTGCCACGTGGATCCGTACCGCCACGGGTGGACGTTGCTTCGGTTCCTGACCCATCGGTTCCGCTATCACCCCGAGGACCTGTGGAGCGTCCGCCTGGCGGAGGGCGTGGTCCGCCTGAACGGGACCACGGCGGCCGCGGACTCCGTGGTCCAAAAGGGGGACCGGATCGAGTACACGATCCTGCACCTCGAACCGGAGGTGGACTTCCGGTACCAGGTGCTCTTCGAGGATGAGCATCTGCTGGCGGTCGCCAAGTCCGGGAATCTGCCGGTCCACGCGGGCGGGAAGTTCATCCGCAACACGCTGATCGCGCAGCTTCGCGAGCGCTGGGGAGACGAGCTGCGACTGGCCCATCGCCTGGACCGCGAAACGTCCGGCGTGGTCCTGCTGGCCAAGGACGTGGCCACGGCGCGTCATCTGGAAGTGGAGTTCCGGGAGCGGCGCGTGGGCAAGGAGTACTGGGCCGTGGTCCGCGGAACCACCCCCGCCGCGTGGACCGTGGACGGGGCGATCGCCCGGCGCGAACCGGCCGCGCCCCCGTACTTTCGAGTGGTGGACGATGCGGCGGGCAAACCGGCCACGACCCGCTTTGCCCGAATC
>BQJX01000029.1 GCA_021604925.1 Gemmatimonadota bacterium | reverse complement strand
TGGTCTCCATGGAGGCCCCTCCGCGGTGCCCTGGAAACAGATCCAACCCCACTGATTGTCGGGAGGTACCGGGCAGGCACCCGGGAACCCCGCAGCCTTCGAGAGGAAACCCGTGTCCGTGTCACTCCCGATCCGCCGCTTCTTCCTGGTTCTGCCCGTCGCGGCCGGCGTTGTGTTCGCGTCGATCGCGGGTGCATCCACCACCGCACCGCTGATCGACTACACCACCGTGACCTCCGCCATGATCGAGGCCGAGTGCGAAGCCGCCATGGCCAAGAGCGAAGCCATCCTGGACGAGCTCATCGCGGTTCCGGACGGCAAGCGCACCTTCGACAACACCCTGATGCCGATCAACCAGCTGGCCGACCTGATGGGCCAGACCTTCGGGAAGTACTGCTTCCAGGGCTACGTGGCCCAGGACGAGGCCGTCCGGGAGGTCGCGCGGGCGCAGGAAGAGCTGCTGGACAAGTACCAGGTGGATCTCTCGTTCCGCGAGGACCTCTACGCGGCCATCCTGTCCTACTCCAAGACCGCCGAAGCCCAGTCGCTGACCGGTGAACGCGCCCGTCTGCTGGAGTTCACGCTGCGCGACTACCGGCGCAACGGCTTCGGACGAGGTGCGGACACGCGCGCCGAGGTGCAGGAGCTGCGCAACCGCCTCGTGGAGCTGAGCTCCGAGTTCCAGCAGGAGCTGGCGGACTGGAAGGACGGAATCGAGGTTCCCGCGGACCGGACCCAGGGCCTGTCGGAGACGTTCCTGTCCGGCCTGGAGAAGACCGAGAACGGCAACTACTGGGTGAGCCTGGACTATCCCGAGCTCGTGCCCTTCCTGGACATGTCGGAGGACGGAGAGCTCCGCAAGGCGATCTCGATCAAGTCCTGGAACGAGGGATACCCGAAGAACGTGGAGCGGCTCGAAACCGCCATCGCCCTGCGCGACCGTATGGCCAAGCTGCTGGGCTACGAGTCGTGGGCGCACTACCGAATGGAGCCGCGAATGGCCCAGAACCCGGAGCGGGCCCAGGCCTTCCTCGCGGATCTGCGCGCCAAGATCCAGCCCAAGCTGGACGCCGACATCGCCGCCATGCGCGAGAGCTACGCCCAGAACGACGCCGACGGC
This sequence comes from Gemmatimonadota bacterium, assembly GCA_021604925.1. Lineage (GTDB taxonomy): Bacteria > ARS69 > ARS69 > ARS69 > ARS69 > BQJX01. The sequence goes on along the minus strand of BQJX01000029.1, from coordinate 11,166 downwards.
GTGAACTACTGGGACTGGCGCTACTACAACTCGCTGCAGATGCGCAACGAGTACAACGTGGACCAGTCCAAGGTCTCCGAGTACTTCCCGCTGCAGAACGTGCTGGAGGGGATGTTCGACATCACGCAGGAGATGTTCGGGCTGCGCTACGTGGAAGTGAAGGGCGCGCAGGTGTGGCACCCCGACGTGCAGCTGTTCGAGATCCACGACTCGGCGACCGGTGAGTTCATCGGGCACTTCTACACGGATCTCTTCCCGCGCGAGGGCAAGTTCGGCCACGCGGCCGCATTCCCGCTCCGGCCCGGCGGCATCCACAACGGCAAGCGGCAGACGCCGGTCTCCGCAATCGTCGCCAACTTCACGAAGCCCACGAGCGACCGCCCGTCGCTCCTCTCGCACGACGAGGTGGAGACGCTTTTCCACGAGTACGGGCACATCCTGCACCAGACGCTCACGCGGGCCGAGCTGCGGCGGTTTGCCGGATCGTCCACGGAGCAGGACTTCGTGGAGGCGCCGTCCCAGAACCTGGAGCACTGGATCTGGGAGCCCGAGGTGCTGAACCGGTTCGCGGTCCACTACCAGACGGGCGAGAAGTTCCCGGAGGAGATGCTGGCCGGCCTGATCGCGGCCAAGCACCTGAACTCCGGCATTCGGAACCTGCGGCAGGTGTACTACGCCAGCCTGGATCTGGCGTGCCACGGCCCCGGCGAGAAGAAGGACACCACCCAGCTGGTCCGGGAACTCCACCCGATCTGCGGCTTCCCGGCACTGGAAGGCACGCACATGCAGGCGGGCTTCGGGCATCTCTTCGGGTATGACGCCGCCTACTACGGCTACCTGTGGTCCAAGGTCTACGGCGACGACATGTACACCGCGTTCGAAGAGGGCGGCATCCTGAACCCGGAGGTCGGCATGCGCTACCGCCAGGAGATCTACGAGAAGGGCGGTTCGCTGGACGGCATGGACCTGGTCCGGAACTTCCTGGGACGGGAGCCCAACAACCGCGCGTTCCTGCGCGATCTCGGCCTGGAAGTGGACGCCGCGCCGATCGGATCGCACTAGACGTTCGATCGCCCAGTTGGTTCCATACGCCCGTCTCCCTGGGAAGGGAGGCGGGCGTTCTTGGGACACCCCGCACCGGAGGCTGCCGCCTTGGCCCACGCGACTCTCTCGCTCGATCGACCCTGGGTGCCCGTCAGTTGGGCCGTCGTCCTGGCCGCCCTGATGATCTGGATGGCGTCCGGCCCGTTCGAACTGCCCGAGAGCACCCGGGTGGAACTCGAGGTCCCGTGGATCGAGCTGGTGGCGCCGGGGGACCGGGTGAGCGCCTTCCCCGACCACTTCGAATGGGCTCCGGTCCCGAACGCCGACTACTACCTCATCGGGGCGGCCCGGGTGACCCCCACCGGGACTGAGCCCCTGTTCCGGCAGCCCGGAGAGGACCACCAGGTCGATCTGGAGTTCGAACCGGGCGCCCGGCCGCCGGCGGGCGAGTACCTCTGGGAGGTCTTCGCATTCGGCCCGGACGGGATCCCCATGGCCCGGGGCGCCGGCGCCTTCGTGGTGGAGTAGCCCGGATTCAAGACGCCCCCGGAATCGACCGATGGAGAGTCGAGAACCCCGGAGGAACGTCATGAAACGCAAGCACTCCCGGAAGACGATCATTGTTGATCTTCCGACGCAGATTCGAATCGTGTTGGCGACGTCTTTCCCGATGATCGCGTGCCTTGCTCTCGCGCTCGTCGGGGAGGTCGCCTATCAGCGCGCCCTGGCGAACGGCTGGTTCGCATCCGACGGCATGTTCCTCGGCGTGCCCGAGAGCCGAGTCGGCATGCTCCTTCTCTTTGTGTCCGCGTCGACGCTCCAGGTCGTGGCCTCGCTGCTCGCATCGCAGAAGGTCACCGGCGTGGCGTACCACGTGGGTCGGGTTCTGCAGGAATTCCGCAGCGGAAAGCGCGACGCGCGCGTCCGACTGCGCAAGGGCGATTACCAGCAGCAACTCGGGGACGACGTGAACGAGTTCCTCGCCTGGATCGACAGCGGCAAGAGCGGGGCTCCGCAGAGCGGTGCGGCGGCCAAACCGCACGGCGCCTCCGCGGGCGAAGGCCGCCAGGCGAAGTCCCCCGGATCCGGGGTGCCGTCGTGAGCGGCGCGCCGGGCGTGCCCACGCCGGACACGCCTTCGCTGGCCGACCAGCGTCCCGGCGAGCGCGGCTCCGTACTGATCATCGCACTGGTGATGCTGGTCATCTTCACGCTGGTGGGGTCCACGTTCCTGTCGCTGGCCACTACCGAAGGACGCATCTCCACGAATCTCAACAAGGACGTCCAGTCGCTCTTCGTGGCGGAGTCCGGGGCGCAGATCGCCTACGAATCGATGGCGTTCAACAACTTCCAGAGCTTTACCCATCAGGCCGATGGGACTCCGACCGCCCCCGGGTCGTTCACTCCCATCCCGATGCCGGGCAACCCCATCGTGCTGGACGTGGCGGGTGACCAGGGCCTGGACGACGAGCGGGACGACGGCCAGCTGGTGTGGCAGTGGAAGCCCGGAGACGCGGGGGCTGGCCTCACGAACACGGGGCTCACCGAGTCGTTCCGCTTCTCGGTGCGACCGGCGTCGGCCGCGCCCCTGGATCCCACGTTCGTTATCGACATCGAGGGCTCGGTGGGCGGACGGTACCATGAGCGGCTGCAGGTCATGGGGACCACGGAGCCGGTCTTCAACTACGCGCTCTTTGCCGATGGGCCGCTCTCCGAGTTCACCCGCGGCAAGGACCAGCACATCACCGGCAAAGTCCACGCGAACGGGGACCTGTACTTCCGCCCGTGGAATCCCAACACGCTCAGCATCGACTCGCCCGCCATCACCGCCACCGGGAAGATGATCCGCACCACGGACATCTTCGGTCGCGACCTCTATTCGGGCAGTACGGTGCTGATCAAGAACCGGGCGGGAACCTACGTGGAGATGGACCTGGGCACGCCCGGCAACGCCATGGACTCCGAGAACGCCAACTGGGCGAACGACGATCCCACCGACGGCATCGATGGAGCGGTGGAACTCTGGGACGGCATCGTTCGCGATGGGGCCCTGGGAGCGACCCACGTGGCGCCGCCACCGGTCGAGACGATCGACGCGGGCGGCTGGTACAACCAGCGCGCCACGCTCCGGCTGACCTCCGGCGACACGCAGACGGACCAGTACGGCAGCGACATCAGCTCGGCGCTGGGCAGCGTGGTCACCGAGAAGACGTTCTACAACTACGCCATCCAGGACTACGTGACCGTGCAGGAGATCGACATGGCGGCGCTGAACGCGTCCGGCCACTTCCCGCCGAACGGCCTCCTCTACTCCGACGTCCCCATCCGGATCGTGAACGGGGACGAGCTCGCGGGCGACCTCACCATTGTCTCCGCGCACTCCGTCTACACCAAGGGCGATTTCAACAGCACGAACAAGCGCCCCGCGGCCATCATCTCCAAGGGCCGGGTGTGGCACGTATCGGACGCCTGGTCGGACGCGGACTCCTACACCACGGGGGGCGTTTCGGGTCGCCAGGCCGCCAACGGGACCACCACGATCAACGCCGCCATCGTGGACGGCCCGCCGGCCATGAACACGGCCCAGTTCGCGGACATCGATGGTGACGGCCAGCCGGACGACCCCAGCGCCGGCAACGCGATCGAGAACGCGGATGCGCTGCTGGAGTCGTGGGGCGGTTCGAGGACGCTGAAGAAGTACGGGTCCATCGTGCATCTCCAGAACGCGGACATGGCCGACGACCCTCGCAACAGCGGGATCGCGCCCCACGAGGTTGCCTGGATCCGGAAGACGGCCTATGCGCCGCCCACGCGCGACTACTCGTACGATCCGTCGCTGGCGGGCATGTCGGGGCAGCCGCCGTTCACACCGATGACGGGACGCATCTTCCTCTGGCAGCAGATCACGCTGTAGCGGGCGCGGCGGCCCGTACGCGACCAGTCCCACAGGAATGGCCCGGGGAACTCCCCGGGCCATTCCGTTGACAGCCGGATCGGGCCCGCCTAGTCGAGCACGTGGATGTTCTTCCGCGAGCACATGTCCTTCAGCACCTTCGGCCAGACCGTGACGCTCACCTCGCCGAGATGCGCCTTCTTCAGGAGCAGCATGTAGGTCCGCGCCTGTCCGATGCCGCCACCGATCGACAGCGGGATCTCGTCGTTGAGAATCGCCTGGTGGTACGGCAGCTTCAGGAAGTCCAGCTGGTCCGACATCTCCAACTGTTTGCGCAGCTTGGCCTTGTCCACGCGGATCCCCATGGACGTGAGCTCGTGGCGACGCTTCGTCACGGGATTCCAGACCAGGATGTCCCCGTTCAGACCGTGCGCCTTCTTGCCGGCCGGCGTCTTGGTCTCCGTGGCCCAGTCGTCGTAGTCGGCCGCCCTCATCTCGTGCGGATAGCCGTCGGCGAGCGGCCAGCCGATTCCCACGATGAAGATGGCGGGATGCTCCTGCAGGATCGCGGTTTCCCGTTGCTTGCGCGGCAGATCCGGATACATCTCCAGGATCTCCTCCGCGTGGAAGAACTCCAGTTCATCCGGCAGCGGCGGGTTGTCGTCGGACGCGAGCAACGGGAACCGCTCGAAGAGCAGTCGCTCGGTGTCCTTCAGAACGATCCAGATCTTCCGGACCGTGTCCTTCAGGTAGTCCAGGTTGCGGTCCTGCGGCGCGATCACCTTCTCCCAGTCCCACTGATCCACGTACGCGGAGTGGTCGTGATCCAGGAAGTAGTCCTTCCGAACCGCGCGCATGTCGGTGAGAATGCCCTCGCCGACCCCGCAATCGAACTCCTTCAGCGCCATCCGCTTCCACTTGGTGGCCGCCTGGACCACCTGGGCGCGGATCGGCTGGTCGAGACCGAGTCCGCACGGGAACTCGATCGGCGTGCGCGAGCCGTCGCGATCCAGGTAGTCGTTCACTCCACTGTCGCGGTCCACGATGAGCGGCACCGTGACCGGCATCAGACCGAGTTCCTGGCAAAGACCGGCTTCGATGTTCTGCTTGGCCAGGAAGAGGGCCCTCTGCGTCTGCTTGCGATCCAGGAGCGATGAATAGTCGCTCGGGAGGATCTTCTCGAGGTCCGGGTACGACCCGATGCCCGGTCCCGCGAGATCGGCCTTCTTGTCGGAGACCTGCGCCTTCTTCTCCGTGATGGTTGCCATCCTGGTTTCCCCCTTTCAGAAACAGGACTCACCAGTCGCATATTACCCCCGCGAAATCCCATGGCAAGGGCCGCCTGCTGGTGACCGCCGGGGAGGCGGGTTCCGTGGGCCTGCACCGGCGGGGAGGCGGATTCCGGGCCGGCGGGGACCGCCATGGAGGCGGGTGCCGTGGACCGGCGCGGACCGCCGCGGCCGGCCCTAACCCTTTGGGACGCCGTCCCTTACGCCTCCCGGAACGACCCGCTTGACACCGAACCCGCCAATCTTTACAACGGCTGAACACCCTTTCCAAGGAGGGCGCCATGAAGAAATTCCTGTGTCTCGTGCTCGTGTTCGTGTTCACGGTTGGCGTGATGGTAGGAATCGGACCTTCCCAAGTGGATGCCAGGGGATCGTGCTACAACGTCTGCGGCTGCAACGGAGTTCCACTGACCTGCTGTGTCACTCCGTTTGGCACGTTCTGCTTCCCGGGTATCGGATTCGGATGCCCGCAGATCGCTGACTGCTGACGAGTCCTTCGGCGAACGTGATTGCCGGAGAAGCGCGGAGCGGAACCCTTCGTCCCGCTCCGCGCCCATCGCTCTCATGATCAAGACTCTCCCACCGCCTCTGAAGATCCTGCTGACCGGCCTCCTCGTCGTCGTGGTGGCCATGGCCGGCGTAGGCGTGGGCCTCCTGGTGAGGGGTTTCCTGGGTCGGGACGCACCGGAACAATTCGTGATCCAGCGCTCGGTGACCTCGCTGCTTCAGGACGATCAGACGTTCCCGGACGTGGCCGTGGTGGCCCCCGCCGGAACGCTGCGCACGTCGGAGCTGGCTCGCCCGCACGGTTGCGTGTTCCTGTTCCTCGATCTGCAGTGTCCGCCCTGCGTGGACATGGCCGTGAAGTGGCAGGAGGCTCTGGACTCGCAGTCGATCGAGGAGTTGCGCGTGGTGGGGATCACGAACCATTCCGCCGACGTGATCCAGCGTTTCCGGGAGAGCCACGGGCTCCACTTTCCGGTCGCCGAGGACAGCGCACGCGTATTCCTGCACGATCACCGCGTGGAACGCTTTCCGCTGGAGGTCGTGGTGGGCGAGTCGGGGCGCATCCGCTCGCTGCGCTACAACTCGGGCGAGCCGATCGACCTGGCGCGCGTGGCGGCCGACCTGGCCAGCTGACGCAGCCCTACCTACCTGAGAAACGGGACGGAAGCTCTCGCCCCCGCCCCGTCGTCATCGGACCCCCGTGTCGGGTGTCCGCTAGTCCTTCTCGATCCGCTCGTGCACGCCGTCCGCGCTCCCCTTGCCGTTGGAACCCTTCGCGGCGGGCAGGTAGCCGCGCCCGCGGAGGTACTCCACGATCTTGGCCGCGGACTCCTCGGGCGTCTCCTGGTCCGTGTCGCAGATGACCTCGGCATCCTTCGGCTCATCGAACGGATCGTCGATGCCCGTGAATCCCTTGATCTCGCCGGCCAGGGCCTTCTTGTACATGCCCTTCACGTCGCGCTCGATGCACTTCTCCAGCGGGCAACGTGCGTAGACCTCGATGTAGTTGTCACCGATCAGGTCCCGCGCCCACTCGCGGCAGTTTTCGAACGGCGAGATGGCCGCGGCGATCACCGGTACGCCGTTCCGCGTGAGCAGGTTGCATACGAACGCGATGCGATTCAGGTTGGTCTCGCGGTCCTCGCGGCTGAAGCCGAGTCCCTTGGACAGGTTCGTGCGAACCACGTCGCCGTCCATGATCTCCACGTTGCCGCGCTCCTTGCGGATGGTCTCCGCCAGGATCAGGCTGATGGTGGACTTTCCCGAGCAGGGCAGTCCGGCAAACCAAATGGTGAATCCGGGGTACGACATCAAGTTCCTCCGTACTAAGAAAAGGTCTGCCTAGGCCGAAACTTCGGCGCGGGCGTTCTCCATCAGGATCTTGGCGACTTCGGGGCGCGTGAACTCCACGGGAATGTCCTGCCCCGCCTTGAGCATGTCGCGCACCTTGGTTCCACTCAGGAAGAAGCGATCTTCCATGGCCGAATCGCTCGTCTTTGCGGTGGCCATGCCGCCGGACTTCTTGCACCAGAACGCATGCTCGAAGTTGAAGAGCGTGATGCCGAGCTCCGCCGGCGTGAACTGCTCGAAGATCTTCTGCGAGTCGTACGTGCCATAGTAGTCGCCCACGCCCGCGTGATCGCGCCCCACGATGAAGTGGGTGCAGCCGTAGTTCTTGCGCGTGAGGGCATGGAACATCGCTTCCCGCGGGCCGGCGTAGCGCATGGCGGCCGGGTAGGCGGCCAGCACGGCGCGGTCCTTCGGGAAGTAGTGTGCCAGCAGCGCCTCGTAGCAGCGCACGCGGATGTCGGCCGGAATGTCGTCCGACTTGGTGGCGCCCACCAGCGGATGAATCAGCACGCCGTCCACGATCTCGAGCGCGCACTTGAGCAGGTACTCGTGCGCGCGGTGGATCGGGTTGCGGGTCTGGAAACCGACCACGGTCTTCCAGCCGAGCTGGTCGAACCTGGCGCGAAGATCCGCCGGATCCGCGTGCAGTTGGGGGAAGTCCGCCCCGCGACGGCCCAGCATGTGGATGTCGCCGGCCAGGTTTACCTCTCCCTGCTCGTAGAGCGCGGCCACGCCCGGGTGCTTCTGCTCGTCCGTGCCGTAGACGTGCCTGGCTTCCGCCTTCTTGTCGCCCTGGTACTTCTCCGTCACGTCCATCACGGCGAGCAGGTTGCCTTCCGGCGAAAAGAGGGCCGCGCGCGCGCCCACCTGGTCGGCGATCTCCTTGGAAACGCGCAGGCCCATCGGGAACGGCCACACCGTTCCGTCGGCCAGCCGGAGATCCTTCACCACGCTCTGGTAGTCCGCCTCGCCCATGAAGCCGGTCAACGGGCTCATGGCGCCCACGGCGATCATGTCGAGGTCGGAGACCTGTCGATCGTCGAGATCGACGCGGGGCAGCGACGCCGCCTCGCTCACGAGTTTGTCCCGGGTCCCGCCGTCCACACACCGATTGATCAGCTTGCCACCGTGCGGTTCAATACTCATCGGAAGTCCGACTCCCCTGTGACTACCTGCGGAATGGGCCTACCGGCCCCGTGAATCCTGCTCCCAATCTAGTTGCCTACGCGGTCCACCACCAGGAACACCGTGGCCATGCTGGCGAGAATCGACGCCGAGTCGCGAAACACGTCGCCCCACTCGATCCCCGCCCCCTCTTCCTTGGGCGGAACGTAGATCGTGCTGCCGGGCCGTACGTCCGGATCGAACCACAGCTTCTTCACCCGGGCCGCGGCCCCCGTGGAATAGACGATCCGGATCTGCTTCCGGTCCGCCTGATCCGTGGTGCCTCCGGCTCGCGCCACGTAGTCGCCGATCGACTTCCCGTTCTCATACACGAGGCTCGTGGGCCATCCCACCGCCCCGCGGACCGTGACCGTCTTGGGCTCCTCCGGAATGAAGAGCGAGTCTCCATCGAAGAGGATCACGTTGTCGTTCGAGTCGCGATCCTTCAGAGCCTTCTCCAGATTCAGGGCCACCCGCCCGATCCGGTCCCGCTCCCGCACCAGCGAGAACCCTTCCGGATAGGCCGTCTCCTTGAGTCCGCCCGCGCGATCCAGGACCTCCACCAGCGTCTCGGTCGGACTCGTGAGCGTGTACACCCCGGGAAAGCGAACCTCCCCGCGCACGGTCACGTTCCTCTGCAGCTCCCAGTTCGGGATCTCCCGCACGAACACATTGTCCCACGGCTCCAACCGCAGGTCCGGGCCCTCTCCCACCAGGTAGTCCTTGCCCAGCGGCACCCGGAAGATCTCCGCCGTCTCCACCTTGGCGTCCAGTCCCGGGCGCACCCGCGAGATCTCGACGGCGTCCGTGTACGCGCTTTCCAGCAACCCCCCGGCCTGCAGCAGCAGGTCCCGGAGCGTCATGTTGTCGCGCAGTTCGTACGTCCCCCCGGACCGAACCGCGCCGTGCACCACCACGGTCTCCCGATCCTGCAACTGCCAGATCGAGTGGATCCGGACCACGTCCCGGGGCTGCATGAGCAGGTCACGCCGCTCGTCGCCCGCCAGAACCTTGTCCAACTCCACCGCGATCTGTTCGTGCCGCTGGTCCTCGAACGTGCGGATGATCTCCGCCCGCTCCAGCACCGCGGTCTCCAGCAACCCGCTCGCCCGCTCCAGCAGGTCCGAGAGACGCTCACCCTCCCGAAGCTCGTAGCGACCGGGGCGGCGCACCTCTCCCTCGATCTCGACGAAGTTCCGGAGCCGGTCCTCGATCTCGAAGACCTCCACCGCGTCCCCGTCGGCCAGGACCTGCGCCTTCGCTTCTTCCCAGCCGAAGTCCAGAACCTGGCGATCCGCCAGCGAGTCCTTCTGGTCCTCCGCGCTCATGATCCGGTCGATCTGGATCCGTCCCGCGTAGGATCGCTCCGTGAAACCGCCGGCCACCTCCACCAGATTCGCCAGCGTCTCCCCCGGAAGCATCTCGTAGATCCCGGGTCGCCTCACCTCTCCGCGAATCGCCACTCGCGGTCCCGCCGGAGGGATGAAGATCGTGTCGTCGTTCTCCAACCGGATGTCTCCGTCCCGTCTTCCGGTGCGGAGATATCCGTACACGTCCAGATGCGCGATCTCGCGACCGCCGCGAACCACGCGGATGTCCCGCATGGATCCGTCCTTCGTGGGTCCCCCCGCAAAGAACAGTGCGTGGAACACCGTGGACGCCGCCGAGAGGTCGTAGCCGCCCGGTCGCGCCGCGCGCCCCACCGCAAACACGCGGATCACGCGGAGATTGCCCAGCGTGACCGACAGGAACGTGCTGGCCTCGCCGTCATTCCCCGCAAGCCCCGAGTAGACTCGCGACAGTCGCCGGCGCAGGGTCTTGCGCGTCTCGTCCAGCGTCATGCCCGCCAGCACCACCCGCCCCACGTCCGGCAGGTTCACTCCACCTTCCAGATCCAGCTCGCGCTCCAGCCGGAACACCGTGTCGCCCCAGACATCCAGGACAATCGTGTCGCCGGGCCCCAAAGGGTAGGCCGGGTCCACCGGTCCGATGGCGGGCTGGCGATAGCTGTCGGGGGAGTTCTCGAACAGGTCGTAGCCGAAGGGAACGAGCTCGTCGTCCGGTGGTGTCTCCTCGATGATCTCCAGTGGTGCCTCTTCCACCCGTTCCGACGCGACCAGGGTCGAACCCGGGGCGCTGCTGCCGCTGTCCAGATTCGCGGAGTCGGCCGACGTTTCCGCCCGCCCGCCCAGCAGTTCCTGGATCTGTTGCTCCGACATTCCTCGTCCGCGCATGGCGGCCGCGGCCTGGTCCGGCGACATCTCCGCGGCCGACATGGCAGCGATGGCCGAGGCCCCGCCCATGCCATCCGGGATCACGGGCTCGGCCGCCCACACGTTGGATCCCAGCATGCCAAGCAGCGAACCCATCACGACGGCCCGATGGCGCGCGGTCCAGCGCTCTCCCCCGGTTGCCTGTTTGCTCACGGTGACCTCCCGCACGAGACGTGCTGTCTCGGCCGGAAACACCTGTATCACCGCAACTTCCGGAGGAAGAACGACGGATGATATCGAGTGCTCCGACCTATGTCAAACGGGGCCCTGACGCGCCCACATTCGGATTCCTACGGTAGAATTCGGCCAATTCGCGGGGATCTTGAGCCGCTTTTGCAGATGTTGGGATGCGTGCGCAGCCTCACCGCTGAGAAGGTGAGGGTTGGCGGTCGACGGAGAGGGAGCGCGCTCGTCCTCTAGCGGAGTCGGACGACCCGGCCGGTCCGGACCTCTCCGGCCGCCCGCAGCCGGAGGAAGTACACGCCGTTCGCCGCGGAGCGACCCCGGCCGTCGCGGCCGTCCCAGGCTACCTGGTGAGCGCCGGCGGGAAGCCGAACGCCCGCCACCGGAGCCGCCACGCGGCGGCCGGCCACATCGAACACCTCGAGCCAGACCTGGCCCGCCTGCGGCAACGCAAACCGGAGCTC
>BQJX01000028.1 GCA_021604925.1 Gemmatimonadota bacterium | reverse complement strand
GCCCGCGAGGGACTCCGGAGTACTCATGCTGCCGACAAGAGCAGGGGCGGTCGGGTCGGAGATGTGAATGGCGTGAACCCCACCGCCGCTTGTGACGTAGGCGTAGTTCCCCGAGGTCGCCACGTTCGCGGTCTGGATTGCCACGCTGCCCACGATCAGGGGAGAGGCCGGGTTGGAGATATCGACAACTTGAAGCCCAGACGCCCGGTCCGCAATGAACACGTGGTTTCCCGATACGGCCACATCTCGGGCGCTTCCCGGTGTGTCCACGCTGCCCACGATCACGGGAAGGGTCGGATCCGATACATCCACAATCTGCAGCCCGGAGTCGCCGTCTGCGACGCACACATAGCTATCCGTCGCGGCCGCCACTCGCAGGGCGAGTCCCGGGGTGTCAACGCTTCCGACAATCGTAGGCGAGTGCGGGCTGGAGATATCCAGGACCTGAAGCCCGGATCCGAAGTCCGCAACGTAGGCGTGGTGTCCCGACACCACCACTGCACGGGCGCTTCCTGGGGTACTCACGCCTTCCCCGATGTGCGGATAGTCATCGTACTGAACGCATCTCGCGGCGGTAGCCTGGGCGCATGGCATGACGCTCAGGGTGAGAATGACCAACGCGCAGCGCATCATCGATACCTCGCCTTCACCCGCGCCCAGGACTCGGGGGTCACCGATACGCTGTTGCACCCGCCGAAGCCGAATGCGCCGATCAGACCGCACCCCTCGGGTGAGTTGGCCGGCAGGCAAGGGGATCCCCATTGCAGGTGGTAGTCGCCGGCGTCGGCGTCGCAGAGGAGGGGGTCGGCGGAGAAGTTGCCATTGATCGAGGACTGTCCGCTCACACATCCGATCCAGTCGGCGTTGTTTCCGAAGCGATCCACGTTCCCGAACGAGTTTGTACACGCTACCTGGGGACAGCGTGCCTGCGGAGACACCCATCCAATGGCGAGCCCTCGCCCGGCATGGAAGACGCACCGGTCAACCTCTACCGGCGCTTCGTCCTGGCTGGCAACGCCACTGATGTTGCGCCCGAGATTTCCTATGAACGTGCTCTGTCGAATCAGTCGGCTTCCGGACCGTCCATTGAGATAGATCGCACCGTTTCCGCTGCAGGGCGCGACGTCGGAGCCGGCGGTGTTCTCCTGGAACAGACAACCTGACACGGTGATGGGACCCAGTGAGTAAATGGCGCTTCCGTTGACAGCAAAATTGCCGTAGAAAACACTGTCATGAATCTCACCGACTCCCGATGCCCGGAGCGCCCCGCCGGTGCTTCCCTCACAGAGACCACCGTTGTTGAGGAACCAACATTCATCGACGAATAGGTAATCGACTCCGCGTGCCGCACCACCCTGTCCGACAAAGCCCATCTGGTTGTTCTCGAAGACCGATCCATGCAACCTCAGGTCGAATCCCCAGGCAGCGACCCCGTAGCGACCGACATTGTCTCGGAAGACGCAGTCGCGAACAACGACTGATCCGCCGAAGATTCCCGCGCCAGCTCCACCCGCCGCGGTGTTCCCCGTGAACAATGAGGACTCGATCAACGCGGTTGCGCCAGACTGGCCCGCCCATATGCCCGCACCGCCGCCAGCTACGTTGTCGCGAAACGTGCATCGATCTACCGCGCCCTGAATGTTGTCGAAGCGGAGGCCGTTCCCCTGAGTCCCCTCGAAGACGCAATCGCGCACGACAAGGGTCGCGGTCTCCGTTTCGCCGGTGATCGATGCCCCGAAACGATCCGCGTTGCGGACGATCAGACCTTGAAGGGTTAGGAACGGCACGCCCGTGGCGCTGAACCCGGACCCCGCAAGGCCCTGGTCAAGAACGGTCTGTTCGGTCACGCCTAGGATCGTCATTCCACTCGGGATCTCGAGATCGACTTCGTGGAATTCGCCCGCGGACAAGGCGACCGTATCGCCCACCGCCGCCGAGTCGATCCCGGCTTGAATCGTTGGAGCGTCCCCTGTGCCATCAGGGTTGATGTGCCAAGTACGAGCGGAAAGCGCGGGGGGAGAGACGAGGAGGGCGGCCAGCACGAGTACGAGTCTGCCTGTCATCGATACCTCGCCTTCACGCGCGCCCAGGACTCGGGGGTGACCGACACACTGTTGCACCCACCGAAGCCGTAGGCCCCGATCAGGCCACACCCCTCCGGCGAGTTGGCCGGCAGGCAGGGGGAATCGGGTTGGAGGTGATAGTCACCTGCGTCCGAGTCGCAGAAGAGCGGGTTGACCGTGGAGTTGCCGCTCGAGCCGGCTTGTCCGGAGACGCAGTTCGACCAGTCGCTCGGATTCCCGAACCGATCGAAGTTCCCGAACGAAACCGTGCAGGCCACCTGAGGGCAGGGCGATTGGGGGAGTTTCGCCAGGATGCTCCCCCGATTGTACGCAAAGACGGAATTGTTCACCAACACCGGGGCTGATCCCGCGCTCACTACGCCAGCCTTGTTTCGTGTGCGATTGTGGGCGAACGTCGTATTCTCGATTGTGGAGACTCCGACGGCGTTGCGGAGGTAGACGGTGCCCTCGCTTGCGCATGGATTGTCCTGCGGATCGGCGTCGTTCTCGGCGAACAGGCAGCCGGAGATCAGGGCCGGCCCCCGGGAGTACACAGAACTGCCACGCCACGCGTAGTTGCCCAGGAACACGCTCCCGCGGATCTCGCAGGCTCCGCGGGAGCGGACCGCACCGCCTTCCGAGTATCCACAGAGGTTGCCGTTGCCGACGAATCGACAGTCGAGAACGGACAGCCAGTCGATTCCCTGGATGGCCCCGCCCTCCCCGAAGGGAGCGCCCTCCCAGCGATCTCCCTCGAGCGTGTTCTGCTCGAAGATCGAGTTCGACACCTCCACGTCAAATCCCCAGATCCCCGCGCCGTTGTCCGCGCTGTTGTCACGAAACACGCAGTCGCGCACGACCAACGATCTGCCGAAGATGCCGGCGCCGGCGCTCGCCTTGTTGCCTGTGAACGAGCATGACTCGATGACGTGCGTGGCGGTTCCGCCTGTGCTCAAACGTATGCTGGCCCCATCCCAGTCGCCCGGCGGCCAAGCGAGATTCCGCCGGAATGTGCATCGCACAATGATGCTCTGCGAGAGGTCGACCTTGACCCCTTGTCCCAGCGCTCCCTCGAAGACGCAGTCGCTGATGATGAGCGGCGAGGTCGCTTCAGCGCCCTGGACCCAGAGGCCGTAGCCACGCGGAGATCGGAATGTAATCGCCCGGACGGTGAAGAACGTGACCCCCGTCGCCCGGATGCCGTTGCCGCTCGAACGGAAGTCGAGGATGACATCGTTCGGGTTCCCTGTGGAGCCGACGATCGTGACGCCGACGGCTGCGATCAGGTCAGTTTCAGAGTAGATGCCGCTGGCGAGCGAAACCGTGTCTCCGACTGCGGCTGAATGGAGAGCTGCCTGGATTGGAGCTTCATTGCCAGTGCCATCGGGGTTGATGTGCCAGGTGCGAGCGAAGAGCGCAGGGGGAGCTACGAGGAGGGCGGCCAGCACGAGCGCGAGACGCAGCATGGAGTACCCCCGGAAGGTGTGAATCCTCTACAAGCGTACTCCTGTGGCGTGGTGGTTACAAGACGTGGGAGTCAGGAGGGTTCAGCGGGGTTGGCTCTGAGCTGTCCAGCAGCCTCACTCGCAGGAACCCGGCGAAACGGCCCCCTGGAACATCTCCATGAAAGCGTGACACTCCGGGGTACGAGTGGGGTGCCGTTTGCTGGTAGGCTTGTCGGAAGGAGTCTGCCCATATGTGTAGTGAATCTTGCTGGATGTGTGTCCGCATCGATCGGGGTGGATGCCGCGACTTGGGGCGAGACAAAAGCGGGCTACCGATGAGGGCGATCGCCGTCGCTGCGGTGGTCGCGGCGGCGGGGCTTTCGCCGGCAGTGGAAGCACTAGGGGGCGAGCAGATAGAACCGGGCGCAGTGGTGGCCCGAGGTGTCATTCTGACCGCGCCGTACAAGTTCGAAGGCGTGGGCGCAGATACGCTATGGCTCAACGGCACTGTTTATTTTACGCGTCCACAAAACGCTACGACCCGCCCTGAGACCGAAATTGATCGAGTGCGGCGTGAGGCTTATGGAGACGGCGAAGGCGATGCGATGGGCCGGGTTGTCACAGCATTGATGAGCTTGGACAGCGTAGATTCCGCGTGGGTTGAAGGGGATGTCTTGCACATACAGCGGGTTCCCCCGGCAGCCGACTACAGCATCTGGATGGTTGCGGCCCGGGGCGGGAGCAAGAGCACACCGGAACAAAAGGATGAGCGGAAACAAAAGGATGAGCGGAGGATCGCCGGGTTCTTTCGCAAAGTGGAGCGTGGTTGGACCATCGTCTATGGCGGCGGGTATCGAGAGTACTATCCTCCTTCGCGGCGGGAGGAAGTACTTGCTTTCGTGCAAGATGTACGCGCGGGTCGGGTCGTGGCAAGTGACGAGTTCAGATGGGCTCGAAAATTGGCCACGGAGGTGGCCACGGGAAGCGGCGACTAGGATCTCCAATGGCCGTACGATTCCCGCCGTCTCCACCTTTGTAGGGGTCGCAACCTGTGTTGTTGCGAGTGGCTCGCCGTCCGGAGGCGTCACCCGTGCAGGTCGTCTGTCGAAAGTTCGCTCTCGAAACGGGATCCGCAGATCCTGTCGCCGCCATCTGCTATAGTCCCGTCTCATCCTTCCCATTCCGCTCCGGCCCGCGCGCTTTCAGGCCGCGTTCCGCGTACCCATGGAGAACCTTGGCATGATCCAGCTTCCCACCTTTGCCGCGGCCGCCCTCGGGCTGGTCGTGACCGCTTCCGCCGTGGCCGCCGAGTGGACCGCTGTGGCCCCCATGCCCGGGCTGGGCCGGCACCATCCGGCCACCTTCTCCATCGACGGCTACGGCTACGTGGTCAGCGGCACGACGACGGGCGCCGCCTCCACCAAGGACTTCTTCCGCTACGACCCCGTGGCCGACGCGTGGACGGTGCTGCCGGACTTCCCGGGTGCGGCTCGCAGCTACGCCTACGCGAAAGCGTACAACGGAAAAGGCTACTTCGGTTTCGGTGCCGCTGGGCCCTACTTCCGCGACCTGTGGGAGTACGATCCGGTCTCCAGCACCTGGACGCAGCTTGCGGATTGTCCGGGACTGGGCCGCGCGCACCCGGCCTTCGTGATGACGGACAACGGCAAGCTGTTCGTGGGCGCCGGCAACGCAGCGCAGAACATGAAGGACTGGTGGGAGTACGACGTCGCCACCAATGTGTGGACGCAGCGCGCCGACCTGCCCGGCCCGGTGCGGCACCACCCGTACCACTTCAACATCGGGAACGACGCCTATCTCTGCTTCGGGCACGGCGCCAGCATCTACAAGGACGTGTATCGCTGGGACCAGGACACGGTGAGCTGGACGCAGCTCACGGATCTGCCCGCGAGGGGTCGCGTGGCCGGCACGGAGTTCTCCTACGACGGCCGGGGCTATGTCCTCAGCGGCGAGAACGACAATCACACGCAGTTCGCGAAGGGCCAGTTCTGGGGCTACGAGCCGGACACCGACACCTGGACGCGCCTCACGAATCATCCGGGCAGTTCGCGATGGGCGCCGGGCAGCTTCGTCGTGGGCGAGTACGTCTACATGATGGGTGGACTCAGCACCTCGGCGCTGGAGGGTGACATGTGGCGCTTCCCGATGTCGTCCGTCACGGACGTGCGCGTGGTGCCGCCCACCAGCGACATCGTGTTCGAGATCTACCCGAATCCGCTGAGCGGAGTGCAGTTCCAGCTGTTCGATCCGGACGGTGTCTACGAGACGGCTTCGGCCCGCCTCTTCGACGTGACGGGTCGCCAGGTGGCCGATCTCCGAGGCGATTCGTACACGCTGCAGATCCCGGACGGAATCTCGGCCGGCCGGTACTTCGTCTCTCTCGGAACGAAGAGCGGCGATCGCGTGACCCGGCCGATCACGTTGTTGCGATAGTGGCAGACTGATCTCAGGGGGAGCGGGTCCGGCGTGGCGCGTAGGGCAGGCTGGGTGTGGCTGCCCTACGTTCGGCCCTTCGCGACGCACATCTTGCGCTTGAGTCCGTGGCCGGTCGTCTTGGTCGTGGTAAGGACGCTTGAGTACTCGGGGTGCGCGTGGATCGCTTCCCGAAGCTCCTTGACGTCGGAGGACTTGAGCTTCACGGGCTTCTTCCCGTAGAGGCCGTGTTTGGTGGCGACCTTGTCGGCAGCCTCGTAGATCTTTTTCTCGGAGTCACCGCTGGGCAACGGGCGATGGATCGCCTTGTGAAACACGACCTCGGCGAGATAGGCGGCGGCCTCGTCGTCCAGGACGGTAAGGCCCGCACCCTTGCCAAAGATGTCCACGAGCGCGTGGACGCCCTCATGCACGATGGCGACCTGGTACTTGTGCGCCGCTGGATTGGTCTTGGACGGAACGGTGAGGCGATCGCTGTGAGGGCTATAGGCCGCACTGAGCCCGCCGCCCTTCTTGGACTGGATCAACTCGATTCGACCGCAGGCGATTGCGGCGCCGACCTGCTTCAGGCGGGCCGGGTTCACGCAGAACCCGTCCAACTGGAAGTCGATCTTGCCCGCGGCCGCGCTGCTGAAGATCGCGGCGACCTGTTGCTGGAATGACATCGCGTGGAGCCCCGGAAGGTGTGAATCCTCCAACCAGCGTACTCCTGGGGGGCGGTGGCTACAAGATCTGGGAGTCAGGAGCGTTCCGGGGCATTGCGTGTCCAGCGAAGCGTCCCTATCGACCACCCCGCCAGGATCACCCTCCAGACGGCCCAAAGAGGAGTGTAGATTCCACTATGAGCCGCTGGTAGGGTCGCTGCAGAGGGCCGGAACGCAGTTGGAAGAGCGGCAGCAGCCTGCGAGGAGGTGGGGCCATGAGGAAGGAGCCGGCAGTGGTGATCGCGAACGCGCTCATCTGGGCGTTCGTCCTGGTCGCGTGCTCACGCACGTTGGGAGCGGAGGAGTATCAGAAGATTCAGCTGACACTGGGCGGAGGAGCTGCGGTTTCGCTCCTCGTCGTCGGCGTGGGGATTCTGCGGAGGTCGTAGGACGAACTCCGAAGGTCCGCCGTTCAATGGAGCTGCCTGGCCGAGCGCCGGGATGCTCCCCGGCGGTCCCGTGTTCCTCGGGCGACTCGGACGGCCGCTGCTGACTCATCACCACGCTGTTGTCGGTGGCGAGCAGGATGCGCGGATCACAGACCGCGGTCTCGATGCGACGCAGATCCCGGTTGAAGTTCGCCACGTCCCGCGCCCAGGCAACCCGAGCTCACATGCCACCGCTCACGGGGTCCAGACCCTCCTCCAGGAAGGTCAGTGTTCCCGGGGCGAAGCGGATCATGCGCCAGATTGCGGAGCGCTTGTCGTCGTCGCTCACGTCCGGGTTCGCGAACTTCCACACGACCTCACCCTGCGGCGTGACCTCGAACGCGTAGCCGGGATCGGACTCGGTCACCAGGGTGTTCCCGTTCGGGAGGCGCTGCGCCCCGCCGCGGCTCCGGGTGAAGAAGCCCTTTTCGCGAAAGCGCCACACGACCCGGTTGTCGGCCGGGTCCACCTCCAGAACTCGGCTCTCCCGGAGTCCGTTGTCGAACAGAAGGACGCGACCTTCCGGCAGCAGCGTGGGATGGTGCGGCAGCGCGATGTTCATGGGACCCCAGAGCCAGAGTACGTCGTGGGTGTCGCCGTCCAGGATGAAGACGGCGTTGATGTGGCGCGAGGCCATCAGCAGGTTGCCCCGGGCGAAGAGGGGCGAGCGGTCGCCCAGGCTCCCGTCGAAGATCTCGATGCTGTTGACGTGCATCACATCCAGCGGCTTGCCGGTCGGCCGCCCCTTCACGTGCAGGTCCACGTCTTCGAGCCACGGGATCAGGTATCCGTGCGGCGACCGGCTCACCGCGTCCAGGACCGAGTACTCGCGGAGAACGGCACCGTCCATTGACAGCACGATCACCGTGTCCTCCAGAGTCTCTCGCTCCGCGTGGATCGCCGGCACGATGCGCTCGCGTCGCGACAGCACATGGATCTCGCCGTCGTGCACGGCCACGTCATGGTGGGCACGGCCGTCCCAGGCCCAGAGGAGGTTCGAGTCCGCATCCAGGCAGATCAGCTGCCGGTCCTCGACGATTGCAAAGAGATCCCCGTTCGGTTGCAGAACGGTGGACATCCATTCGCCGCGGGTGTCGTACGACCATTCGTGCACCGTGGTGCCGTCCATGGCGATGAGCCGGGCCGCTTCGGCGGTGCGGGAACTGTAGAAGTTGAAACCCGGGAACGCGCGCTCTTCGTCGAACGTCAGGACGTCGCGCAGGTGGGTGTTGATGTCGGCCGTGGCCTGGGCGTAGGGAAGCGCGGCGAGGGCCTCCGCCGTGCGGGGCGACCTCGACTCCACGAGCTCACGCGGTCGGTGGTGCTCGGGATTCGTGAGCCGCTTGAGTTGCGGCCACGGGAACACATCGTTCTTCTGGGCCACGATGCCCCAGGCGAAGAACGCTGCGGCGAGAATTCCCGCCACGCCGATTCGAAGGGCCAATCTCACCATGTACGTGCAGATCCTCTCTCCCGGCACGACACTCGGAGCCCGTCCATGCTAGTACGAAAGCCGGCGCCGCGCCATCGTCACGCGATTCCGTTGCCGCGGCTTCAAAAAAACGGACCCAGAGAGGGTCGCTTTACCCATCCCTGCGTACCCTGCTACCCTTGGCTGAACTCAGGAAACCCGGTGAGGATGCTCAATGGCCATTCACAGCTCCATCTTCATTTCCGGATCGGTGGGTCGCGGCGGCAAGAACCAGGCCGCGGACGTGAGCACCGTCCAGACCAGATTGAACGAACTCATGGGCAACGCGCGCACCGCGCTCAAGGTCGACGGACTGTCCGGGAGCAAGACCCAGGGGATGATCGCGGACTTCCAGAAGTCCGTGCTGAAGTTCAACTGGCCCGATTCGCGGGTCGATCCCAACGGCAAGACCATCCAGGCCTTGAATGACCCGAAGTCAGCCACGACCTGGCGTTCGGTGCCACCGGCTTCGGGCGGCGGCACCGCCAAGAAGACGCTCCATCTGCACTTCCGCAGCATCAGCCTGACCGACGTGTCGTTCGATACCCAGTTCAGGGCGGCGGTCAAAGTGTATGCGCAGTACAACATCACCGTTGTGATGAAGTCCGGGAAGTCGGTGTGGCTGTCGGAGGCGGACCGCAAGAAGTTCAAGCGAGTGGACACAAGCTGCGTTGTGGGAAACGACGAGTGGTCCGTGTTGCAGAAGCTGCTCAACGATGTGCCGTCTTCCGATATCTGCGTGTTCTTCGTGGGCCGGCTCTGGGACCCCAAGGAGAAGCCCGGCGATGAGATGTTCCTGGGGTGCGGCGCCCATCGGCCGGGAGCTCCGGCGTGTGCCGTGGCTGCCAACGGGAGCAAGTACGATATGGCCCATGAGGTGGGCCACGTCCTGGGACTGGGCCACGACGGCACCAACGGCAATCTGATGCACCCCACCCAGGCGTCCTATCCCAAGCTGCCGGTCTTGAGCCCGGCTCAGCTGGCGACCGTACGAAAGTCGCCCCTGTGTCGATAGGGGAGGGGCCGAACGAGGGATGGCCGGCGGGCCGTGCTAGGATGAATCCAGTTTGAGAAGCGTACCAATCGGGAGACGAATTCATGTCCAACGCTAGAACCCGCATGCCGCTGATGCTCGCGATCGGTGTCGTTCTGATCGTCGGTGTCGTGTGGCTGTTCCGATCCAACTCCTCCGACGATCCGACACCATCGAACGCACTGTCACAGCCGGGAGCGGCCGCAACCGGCCAACGGGCACCGACCGCGTCCACGCCGCCGACGGGATCGGCTCCAGCCGGTTCTGCACAACCGCCGGGGCCGGCGCCGGAGGGCAAGGTGTGGAACGCCGCCCATGGCCATTGGCACGATGCGCCCACCGGGCAGACGCCATCGGCCGAGCCTCCAGGGGAGGCCCCTCCGGGCAAAGTCTGGAATGCCGAGCATGGGCACTATCACGACGCGCCGCCGGAGCAGGCAACCCCGGGCGCGGGCAAGGCAGGTACGCCGTAGGCGGACGTAGCGTCGCGTGGATCGACATGGGTACAGCGTCCACCGACCGACCCATGCCCGGGATCGGGGTCACCGCACTAGCGGAACGATGCCTTTGTCGCCGCCCAACTGGATCGCTCGATGGAGGTCGGCGCCTCCGTGAGCGAGAGTATGTACGCGTGCGTCGCGATGCCGAGATTCTCCACCCACTCTTCCGGACAGTCCGAAGGCGCGCAGTCGATCCAAACGTAGGGAAAGTGTTCTTCGACGACTTCGACCGGCCCGACGTCGGGAACGTAGTGGACGTGTCCGCGGACTTCCGAGTGTAACCTTCCGAGCAGGACGCCCGACGCATCGGTAACCTGCTGCACTCCGGCGTCGATGAGGTACTCGATCTTCACTGCGTTCGAGAACTCTCCGGCGGGCGTGGATGCTGCCGCATCGATCGATGCGACCGTCCCGTGGAGAAAGATGTCGTCGGCCAACTCAGGAACGAGTTGATGCGTGAACGTCTCTCCCACAAGCAACGGTGTCTCAAGGTAGGTCCAGGTAGGATGACTCCAGGGTGCCTGCCACATCCGAAGACTGATCGGGCTCTTCTGAAAGTAGCCGTCGTGGAGGAACAACGGCCACCAGTCGCCGGCGCCCCGGCCAGTCGCGTACCGCTGCTCAAGCGCCTCCCGCAAGTCGGGTCGCGCTTGCCAGATCGCACGGAGGACCGGTGGGAGATCCGGCCCATCTGCGAGTCTTTCAGACGGAATGCCGTGCGAGGCTTCCAGGACCTGCAGTTCGTGTCCGTGGTGTACGATCTCGCCGTTGAATCTCAGGGTTGCCGGAGAAGTGAACGGGTCTTCAAACACGGACGAGTACGAGAGCTGGTAGCGCCAGACTGACTGATCTGCATTGGGCCAGAGGGAGTCCAGTGTAGGTTGTGCATGGGCTGCCGGAACCGCGATGGCGATCCAGGCCAGTGCCAGGTACAGTTTGCGCCGTGGCGTGTCGGTGGACATTCGAGCCTCCCACCAAGAGACAGAGAGATCTACTTTAGCACAGTAACCTTCCGGACGTCCTTGACACTCTCTGCGAAAGCCGCAAGAAATAGACTCCCGGCGTCACTCGGTGTCCGCTGTCGTCTCGTCAATTCCAGGCGACGGAGTGGCCGCCGGGTTCAAAGAACCCGGATGAGAGGTTCCGTACCCGCCGACCCGCCACATCGTAGATCGTCAGCTCCAGACGACCGGACAGGGCCACGTCAAAGAACACCGAACCATCGATCGTGACGCAGGAGGGATCCACAGCGTCGCTGATGAGTGTGATCGCGCTGGTCACGACGATGTCGTGCTCGATGTACCAACCGCAGGCCACCCTGACGGTGTCTCCGTTGGCCGCCAAGGCAACGCCGGCCTGGATGGTCGCTGCGTCGCCGGTGCCATCCGGACTCACGAGCCACGTTCGCGCGCCAGCAGTGCCCGTGACAGCGAGCGTGCCAAGCATGAGGAACGCGGCAAGCGGCAGCCAGTGGAAAGACGTCGTCCCTGCGAAACTGCCCAAGAACGCTCGTCTCATCGATACCTCGCTTTCACTCGCGCCCAGGTGTCGGGCGTCACAGTGATGCTATTGCAGCCACCGAATCCGTAGGCCCCGATCAGCCCGCACGCGCTTGTCGAGTTGGCGGGCAGGCATGGAGATCCCCACTGGAGATAGAAGCTGCCCGCTTCGGGTTGGCAGAACAGCGGGTCGGCGGAGAGGTTGCCGAACTGGGTGGCCCATTCGGCGCCCACGAAGCCGGTCCAGTCGCCGCCGACGTTTCCGAAAAGATTGGAGCATCGGAATCCGACGATGCCGTCGGCGGCACCGCCCCCGGCATTGAACGCGACAAGTGTACTGTCGGGAAACAGGTTCGTGGCGAACGTGTGGATTGCACCGGCCGTCTGCGCGGAGTTCCCCCAGAACGTGGAAGCGTGCAGGGCCTCCGAGAGGCCGACGGAACGATAGGCGAGTGCGCCGCCCTCGGTAGCGGAATGATTGCCCGCGAACAGGCACTCGCGAATGTCTGGCCCGCCGCGCAGGAAGACCGCGGCGCCTCCCCGCGCGTCTGACGCGTTCTGTCGGAACGCGCACCCGGAGAACCGGGCGATGGCGTCTGTAGTGGAGACCGCTCCGCCGTCTCCCTCGGCTCGATTGCCGACGAGCGTCGTGGACGACAGGTCGACCGAACCGCGAAGCGCACTGACTGCACCACCATCCAGGCTAGCGGTATTGTCCCGGAAGTCA
>BQJX01000027.1 GCA_021604925.1 Gemmatimonadota bacterium | reverse complement strand
TCCCCGGCGGCGCCCGGCGCTCCGTACCCGTCCGTGCTCGATCCTTGACGGTCCCCGGTCCCCGTCGGTGCAAGATCCCTGCCGCCGCTCGAGCTCTGCGCCCCGGCTTCCTTCGGCCGAGGCCCCAGTCGTCATCGAGGCGAGCAACGGCGTCCGATGTTTCACGTGAAACATCGGGCGCGAAGACCTGGCGCCTGGGCGAAGCTCTTCTCCAGCGGCTCCCGAATCGAACGATGTGCGACGCGCGACAAGCCCGTTGGGAGCGGCCGACCTATCCCCAATTTTTCCACGGCCGGGGGATAGAGTGCCGAACCGAAGCAGGCTCCCCTCTCGGGTGGCCCGTCGCCAGTTGCGCACGTTGGGTGGCCCGGCGATCCACAAGTTGCCCACAAGGCGAGCCCTCACAAAAAAAAACATGCACACGACCTACACACGGAAAACACACGGGCTTTCCCGTGCCTACCCACCGACTTATCCACAACTTGGCCACGCCCTGTGGAATTCCCTCTCCCCGGTCTTGCGTCCGTCGTGTATGTTCTCTCCACCCGACTGGGACGATGGTGCTTGGAAACCGGCACGACTCAAGCGCGCCGGACTGGATGATGAGGAGTGGTCCCTATGGAAGAGATCCCAGCCGCCGCGACCCGCGACGGCGCACGGCAACGACTTGGACGTGTCATTGCCGTGGCGAATCAAAAGGGTGGCGTTGGAAAGACAACGACGGCCGTGAACCTTGCCGCAAGTTTGGCGGCTTCCGAACGATCCGTTCTGCTCATCGACATGGATCCCCAGGCCAACGCGTGCAGCGGCCTGGGGCATTTCGATCGGGAGAGCACGCCCGGGGTTTACGAAGTTCTCGTCGGACAGAAGACGTTGCGAGAGGTGACCCTCTCTACAGCCACGCCTTACCTGGATCTGGTTCCCGCGAATCAAGCGCTGACCGGCGCCGAGGTCGAACTGGTTTCGATGATCGCCCGGGAAACCAAACTCAAGAACGCGATCGCGCAGGTACGCGGCGACTACGACTACACCTTCATCGATTGCCCGCCGTCGCTCGGGCTGCTCACGCTCAACTCGCTCACGGCCGCGGACGCCGTGCTCATTCCGATCCAGTGCGAGTACTACGCGCTCGAGGGCTTGAGCCAGCTTCTCAACACGGTGCGGCTGGTCCAACGAAACCTGAACTCGAGCCTCGAGATTGAGGGCGTTCTTCTCACGATGTTTGATCGTCGCCTGAACCTGTCGCAACAGGTGGCGGAGGAGGCCCGAAGCTACTTCGGCTCCAAGGTGTTCTCGGCCACGATCCCGCGGAACGTGCGACTCGGCGAGGCGCCCAGCCACGGCAAGCCTGTGATTCTCTATGACATCCTATCTCCCGGTGCCGTCGGATACCTGAAATTGGCCAGCGAAATGATAGACCGTGAGCGTGAGCCCGTTGGGCCCGCGAGCGCGGCGACAACCACCACCCGCCCGTAGCGGTCGACGGAGGAAGTTCCATGAGTCAACGCGGACTGGGAAGAGGTCTCGGAGCACTGATTCCCGCAACGTCGGCCCTCAGGCCACAGGACGGAGAGCTCGTACTGAATTTGGCCGTCTCGTCCATTCACCCGAACCCCCGGCAGCCCCGGCGCGAGTTCGATGACGACGACCTGGCCACGCTATCGGAGTCGATTCGGGAGCAGGGTCTGTTGCAGCCGGTCATCGTGCGTACGGCGGGCGCCGACTCGTACGAGCTGATCGCCGGAGAGCGCCGCTGGCGGGCCGCCACCCAGGCCGGCTTCGAGCGCATTCCGGCGCTGCTGCGGGAGACCCACGACGAGCAGATGCTGCCCCTGGCTCTCATCGAGAACCTGGTCCGCGAGGATCTGAACCCGATCGAAGAGGCGTTGGCCTACGAGTCGCTCGTCGAAGACCACGGTTGGACCCAGGAAGATGTGTCCGAGCGCGTCGGTCGCAGCCGCACGCACGTGGCCAACACGGTCCGACTGCTTCGCCTCCCGGCGGAGATCCAGTCCAACCTGGCCAGCGGGCAACTCACCGCCGGCCACGCCCGCGCGTTGCTGGCCTGCGACAGCGAAGAAGAGGTCTTTCGCCTCCGCGATGCGATCCTCGAGCAGAGCCTCTCCGTTCGGGAGGCCGAGGATCGATCGCGCAAGGCGGCCCCGGAGGGAACCACGCGGCGCACCCGCCGAAAGACGACCGTTCGGAATGTGTCTCCCGAGGCGCGCGACCTGGAAGAACGACTCCAGCGAGTGTTGGGGACGCCGGTGCAGATTCACGACAAGAAGGGGCGCGGCCGGATCTCCATGGAGTTCTACTCCTACGATGACCTCAGCCGGCTGACGGACCTGTTGTTCTCTTGCAACGATCAGGCGCCGCTTCGGTAGACTTCGGCAAGGGACATCCCATTGTCGGCAGGAATCCACGGATCGTGTGGATGTTTGACCAGGAGTTGCCTCAAGTTTCGCCCCGCCGTCGTCGATCCTAAGGACCAGGGTGCGGATCGCACGCGTGTCCACCACGGAGAATCCCGATGCTCCCCGGTTCGCGAAAGATCTCGATCATTGTGGCGCCCCACGGAAGCTCGAAGAGCTGGAACCGGGTGGTTTCGGAGCCGGTGCTGATCGGGTTGGCGCTCGCGCTGATCACCCTGGTGCTGTTGACCTTGTTTCTCCTGCTGCAGGTGGCCGACCTCGCCGCGCGCGCCCGTGAAGTCGAGTCGCTGAGATCCGAGAACACCGAGATGGCGATCCAGCTGGAAGGCGTGGAAGCCCTGGAGGCGGAGTTGTCGCGACTGCAGGTGTTTGAAACGCGCATTCGCCGTTGGGCCGGCATCGACCTTGCGCACGATGGCGCGGGCCAGGGCGCAGGGCTGGCAACCCGCTGGCAGCGGGAAGACGCGCGACTCGCCGAGATTCCGGCACTCGCGCCCCTGGAAGGCTGGGTCTCGCTGGGATTCGAACCGGGCCCGGATGGACACGCCGGCGTCGATCTGGTCCAGGAAGTTGGCACCCCGATTCGCTCGGCGGCCCTGGGCGTGGTTCGATTCGCCGGTTGGAACGAGACGTACGGAAACCTGGTGATCCTGGACCACGGCAACGGGTTCACCACGACCTATGGCCACAACGAAACACTCATGGTCCAGGAGGGAGACCTCGTTCCGCGAGGGCAGATCATCGCCAATCTCGGCAACACCGGCCGCTCCAGCGCGCCCCACCTTCATTTTGAGATCCGGCTCGAAGACGAGCCGCTGGACCCCGCGTTTCTCGTCGAACTGCAGACCTGACCGAACACCACTTCACAAGGGAGCAAGCCATGTTCAACAAGAAGACCGACTCCAACGGACCGACCGACTACAACAGCCCATCGTCGACGCCGTCGGGAGCGAGCCCGTCGTCCTCCCCGGCTTCGTCGACGTCGTCCTCTTCGTCCCCGGCCGCCTCGTCCGCGTCCAATGGCGCCGCCACGGTTCTGGCCGAGGGCTGCTCCTTTGATGGGAACGCCAAGGTGGCCGGGACCCTGCGAATCGAGGGCCAGGCCGATGGCACGCTGGAGGCCAGCGATAGCATCGTGGTCGGCAAGTCCGGCATCGTCCACGCGACGGTCAAGACGCAGCGCGCCGTATTGAATGGTCGTTTCGAAGGGAAGATCGACGCCGAGGACTGTGTGGAGATGCAGTCGGGGAGTAGAGTGGAGGCCGAGGTCCATGCCCGGAACATGGTCATGGAAGATGGCGTCCAGTTCGAGGGCAACTGCAAGATCGGGAAGTAGTTGGCGCGGCGGCGGCCCCGGCGGTTCGCTGGGCCCGCCCGATTCTAGCAAAGAGCAAGAATGTTGCTGCGGTGCCCGGGTCCCGAACGAACGACCGCCTGTGGGCCAGTGGTTCGGAGACGGTCCGGGGCTGTGGATAAGTGGAAAACCCGGCCCCATTCGTCACGGGGCCCGCAAGTCGTTGAAACAAAAGGCGTTTCGCCTGATGTTTGGGGGCGCCCAGAGCGGCTTATCCCCAAGTGATTGCGGATGGGCAACTTGGGGCGGCCGCCGGATGTGGGCCACAGCCGTCGGCGAGGGCTCCGAACACGAAACAGCGCGACAACGCGCAGGGAACGAGAATGAAGTCTAGATACTCGCTGGTCGTGCTGCCCGGAGACGGGATCGGAATCGAAGTCGTGGATGCGGCCCTGAAGGCCCTGGACGTGGTGCGGGAGACCTCCGGGGTCGAGTTCGACCTGGAGACGATCGACTGCGGCGGACACTACTACGCGGACCACGGCGTGGAGTGGCCGGACGGCAGCTTCGAGAAGTGCCGGGAGGCCGACGCGATCCTCCTGGGCGCGGTCGGGCATGAGATCGACGGCAAGCCGGTCTTCACGGAGCCGGGCAAGCCCTACCCCACCTCGCAGCTCGCCGGCTACGCGCAGGTGATCGGCAATCGCAACAAGCTGGATCTGTACGCGAACGTGCGTCCGGTCAAGCTCTACCGCGGCGTGCGGCACAAGGTGCACGGAAAGCTGATGCAGGTCTGGCAGCCGAGCCAGGTGGACTACGTGGTGGTGCGCGAGAACACGGAGGACGCCTACACGGGCGAGACGCACGACATTCCGCCCACCAAGGGCGGGCCGGGACGCGAGACTCCCATCCGGATCACGGAAGCGCGAACGCGCCGCATCGTGCGCTACGCGTTCGAGCTCGCGCGGCGTCGCGCGGAGGAACGAAGCGGAACGCCCGGCGATCGCGCCCCCAGCGTCACGTGCGTGGAGAAGTCGAACATCATCGGAGCGCATCGCTACTTCCGGGAGATCTTCCAGGACGTGGGCGAGCGCGAGTACCCCGACATCAAGCGCGACACCGCGTACTTCGACGCGTTCTGCATGTGGCAGGTTCGCAACCCGGAGTGGTTCGACGTGGTGGTGGCGCCCAACCTCGTGGGGGACGTGATCTCGGACCTGGGAAGCTCCACCCAGGGCGGAATGGGCGTTGCGGCGGGCGGCAACATCGGCGACAAGCACGGAATGTTCGAGCCCATCCACGGAAGCGCGCCCAAGCACGCCGGCCAGGACAAGGCCAATCCCATCGCCACGATCCTGGCGCTGCGGATGCTGTTGGACTGGCTGGGCCATCAGCAGGCGGACCAGCGTCTCGTCGACGCCGGGGCCCGGATGGAGGCCGCCGTGGAGGCCGTGCTGAAGGCCGGGGACACGCTTACGTACGACCTCGCAGCAGACGGAAAGGGCGCCTCCTGCTCGGCCTGCGCCGATGCGGTGGTTCGGGCAATGTCCGAGAAAGTCCGCGCCTAGCCTGGGATTCGAGACCCTGGAACCGACCAGAACACCGCGCGGGCGCCCCTTCGGGGGCGCCCGTTCGCGTTCCCGGCCCACCCCCATCGATCGAATCCGGCCTCCAGGGCCCCCCAGGGGCCACGCTGAAACTACTGGACAACTTCGGGATACTCGGCGACAAGGAAATGTATCGGACCCCCGGAGGCTGACATGGAGATCACCGAAGTTCGCGTGAACCTGCAGGACGAGGAAGTGCTGAAAGCATTTGTCTCGATCACGCTCGACGACGAGTTCGTGATCCGGGGACTGAAAGTGATCCAAGGCCAGGACGGTCGTTTCGTGGCCATGCCTGCCCGGAAGAAGAAGGACGGGACCTTTCAGGACATCGCACATCCCATCAACCGTTCCGCCCGCGAGTATCTGGAACAGGTCGTCCTGGCGGCCTACGACGAGACCGTCGCAGCTCCCGCCCCCGTGGCGGAGAACGATCTCGCGCTCTGAGCCGAAGGCGCTACGCCCGGGTTCGTCCCTGATGGTACCGGCGTCCGGGGGGCAACCGTGCGCAGGGGCACCCAGGGCGGGCACAGGGCCGTCTGCGGGCTCAGCGCCCCTCCCGACCCGGCTCCCATCCCGTTGACAAGCCCCAACTTATGTTGCAAATTGGCCATTCCGCTTTTCCGGGATTTCCCGGAAGTAGCCGTCTGCCGACCGTCCGGTCGGAGCGCCCCTCCCTTCCGAAGGGACTTCCGTTGCGGTCAGGTTCAGGGAGCCGAACATTGTCCAGGTCGCTAGTTCGCTCCGGCTTGACCGTACTTGCGCTGCTCTGGGGCGCCGTGCCGTCGCTCGCACAGGATCGACTGCCTGCCGGCGACCAGGTCCACGAACGGCTCTTCGAGTTCAGCCCGTTCGCCGGCTGGCTGACCATGGACGACAATCTGGACTACGAAGGCGGCGCGCCTCTCTTCGGGGTTCGCGGAGTCGTGAACAACTCCCAGCGATGGTCGTTCGAAGGGGAGATCGGCCTGGCGCCGGGAGTTTCGCGCGAGGTTCGAAGGGGCACCCTGCTCTCGTACTCGCCGCACGTGATCTACGGACTCGGGGTCACCACGTCGGGCGCACCGATCCCCGTGGGGTTCGTGCTCACGGACCTGGTCACCGAAGAGCGGATCGAGACCTCCGACTCCAACCTGCTGCTTCTGAGCGGGTCCATGCGGATCAACTTCAGCTCCGGTCGCTGGCGCCCGTTCGTGAAGGTCGGCGGCGGCCTGGTGGACGACCTCAGCAACCGTAAGGAAAACCCGGAGGCACCTCTCTCCGATCCGTTCGGGGAGCTCGGGATCGGTCTGAGCTACCTGCGTCCCTCGGGCTTTGGCGTCCGCCTCGACGTGACGGATCGCGCCGTGCGCAAGAACGATGTTCCTCGCGAGAATCCGAGGGCGGCGCACGTGGCCGGGCAGCTGGACTTCGGCTCGTCGTTCGATTTCGGATCCTTTTCCTACACCGCGGACGGGCAGGACGCCAACGTGCCGTACTCGCCCGTGAACTACAACGGGCAGCGCTGGCTCAACAACATCGGCGTTTCCGTGAGCGTGAGCATGCCGTGGGGATACGCGTGGAAAGACGGCGATGGCGACGGCGTGGAGACGCGCTTTGACGAGTGCCCCACCACCGCGCCGGGCGTGGTCGTGGATGGAGTCGGTTGCGGCATCGACACTGACAAGGACGGCGTCTACGACGGCATCGACACGTGTCCGGACACCCCGATCGGCGCCCTGGTGGACCTGGTCGGCTGTCCCAGCGACATCGACAACGACGGCGTCTTCGACGGGATCGACGTGGCCGACGACACGCCCCCGGGTGCGCTGGTCGACGACGTGGGTCAGCACTACGACACGGATGGCGATGGCGTCCTGGACGGCTTGGATCAGTGCAACGACACGCCGCTGGGCGCTTCCATCAACGAAGACGGCTGTGTCGACGATCCGATCGAGGACCAGTTCCTGCGCGGTATGCCCATCGTGGTCTCCAGGGTGGCGTTCGAGCGCGGCACGGACGAGATCGACCCCACGTCGTATCACTACGTGAACAAGATCGCGCGGCTCGTGGAGCGCTGGACCGGCAACGACGAACGACCGCTCAAGGTGGAGCTCGGCATGCACACCGACGGCGCCACCGGCACGGGCGCGCTCTCGCTGAGTCAGCGGCGCGCCGACAAGATTCGTCTCTACCTGGTGAACAACTTCTTCGGAATCGGGGCCAACAACCTCAGCGCGGTCGGGTACGGCGACACGCAACCGGTGGCCGCCACCGATACCGCCGACGGTCGTGCCCAGAACAGCCGACTCGAAGTGCGCTTCACGGGAGAGGGCGATCCGCCCGAGGAGTTCGACTTCGGCGCCAGCTTCGATCTCGAAGAGGATCTGGGCGACCTGGGCGACTCGGCGGGGGGCACGGCCGCCGCGCCGATCCCGACGCCCGCCGTGGACGCGGCGCCGGATGCAGCCACGCCCGCGGATCTCGAGCTGGAGCTTCCCGACGAGCTCGACATCCCGGAACCCGACTTCCCGGATCTGGACGAACCGGAGAACTAGGGTTCGTCGCACGGACTCCCCATGATGACCGCCGGTCGGACGATCGCCCGTTGACACGAGCGCGCCGGACGGCTACATAGACGCGGACACGTCCCTCCGCTCGCCCTCACCCAGCAGGAGAACAGGATGAAGCGGAAACTCAGACGGGGGCTGCTCCGCGCGTGCGCGGTCGTGGCGCCCCTTGGAACGGCACTCGCAGTGGGTGCTCCGTGTGCGCAGGCCGCCGACCTCTCGCGGTACGGCGCGCGCGTCGGCTTCTCGCTCGATCCGGACCAGCTCACCCTGGGCGCGTACGGAACGCTGGCCCACCTGACCCCGAACGTCGCGTTCCGGCCCAGTGCCGACATCGGATTCGGCAGCAACGTGCTCACGCTCATCGGGAACGCGGACGTGCAGTACTCGTTCAACACAAGCGGCCGCACGGTGCCGTTCGCCGGTGCCGGCGTGGCCGTGCTCTGGTATGACCCGGAGCGGGGCGACAGCGACACGGAGATCGGCCTCAATCTCTACGGCGGCGTGGAGCTGGCGCTGCGCGGCTACAAGACGGCGGTCCTGGAAGTGCGGCTGGGTCTGGACGACCAGATCCCCGATCTGAAGTTCACCTACGGGTTCGGGTTCTACTAGACGCGAGCGCCCTCACGTTATGGCATCTCTAGCACGCCTAGCGAACGGCCACCGATCGGCCGTTGGAATCTAGGCAGTTGCTAGAAATAGCCAAACCTTAGCGCCATGCATTCTGAAATTAACAAGGAACAACAAAGAACATCCAAAGATCGACGACAACAGGCTAACGCAGTCACGGTTTGTCACCGATTTCATTAGGGTCAGGCAGAGAAGTTCCCGGCCATCATCGAGCTTTGACATCGGGACATCGCAACTTGGACCAACCCTGCGGCCGGAACCGGATGACTGACGAAGGGCCGGGGCGGAACGACGGGCGCCACCCGATCGACCGCCTCGCGAAGAATCGAACGGTCCGAAGGCGCCGGGCAGGAAGGGCAACCGACCCGCACCGGTGACACTGACAACGAGCCTTCAGCGAAACCGGAGGGACGTTCGAAGTCGGAGATCTTCAACGCGTAGACACCACGGTTCCACACCGAAGAGATCCGGATCCCCCGAAACCTCGAAGGCCTCGGCCTTCGAGGTTTCTCTTTTGGGGCAAACAGGAGATTCTGACCGCCCAACCCAGCCAAAGGAGTCGGGAATGGCGCGCAAGGTTCAACTGGACGACCTCTTCCGCTTGATTCTCCCGGGAAGCCCCGCGCTCTCCCCGGACGGCCGGCAGCTCGCATTCACGGTTCGCCGCGTTCGCAAGAAGGAGAACCGCTACGAGTCCCACCTGTGGATGATGCCCGCCCGGGGAGGTCGCCCGCGGCAGCTGACACGCGGCCTGGTCCTGGATTCCGCGCCCGCCTGGAGCCCGGACGGCCGGGAGCTCGCGTTCGTGTCGGACCGCGAAGGTCGGCCGAACGTGTGGATCCTGCCGCTCGCCGGGGGGGAGCCTCGCCCGGTCACTTCGCTGGGTGGCGGCCCGATCACGTCCCTGAGCTGGTCACCGGATGGCCGCGAGCTTCTCTTTGCGCACTTCTCGGTGCCCAAGGTGGAGGACTCGGTTCGGAAGGGGCAAGCGCACTTCAAGCATGTGAAGCACCTCTACCACAAGGAAGACGGCTTCGGCTGGTTCGGCGACGAGACGTGGACCATCTGGCGCACGAACGTTCGCAGCGGCCGATCCAAGGCGCTCACCCCCGGCTTCCATCATGACGATCAGCCGCGCTGGAGTCCGGACGGAAAGAAGATCGCCTTCGTGTCGCGTCGCGGCGAGCACGCGACCACCACGCCGGACCTCTCCACGCTGATGACGATGGACCGAACCGGAGGTCGCCTGCGCGATCTCACGCCCACGTCCGGGGGCCGCAGTCTTCCCCGCTGGAGTGGCGACGGTCGCCATCTCTACTGGGTGGGCTATGAGGGCGGCGCCGGAGAATGGCTGCGACACGAGTTCACCGTGAACCGAACGACGGTGGCCGGCGGCAAGACCGAGGCGTTGAATCCCGGCCACGATCGCTGGGTGATGAACATGGTCGGCTCGGACACGACGTCCGCCAACTCCACGTTTGCCGTCTACGAATCGGACGGCGAAGAGCGTGTCCTGTTCGGCTCGGACGAAGACGGCAGCTACCGGCTCTACTCCGTACCGGGGACCGGCGGCACGCCGCGGCTGGAAGTGGGCGGCCGATTGTCGGTCCTGGACTCCAGCACGCGCGGCGATCAGTGCGTGTACTGCGCGGCCACCACGGGCGACACCGGCGAGATGTACGCGGTTCGCCTGGACGGAACGCAGGAGTCCCGACCGCTGACGCGCGTGACGGCGCCCTTCTTCCGGCCGCTGGTCCATACGAAACCGGAGGAGTTCCGCTTCCGCAGCGGCAAGACCGAGCTTCAGGGCTGGGTGCTCAAGCCGCCGGGCTTTCGGGCCGGTCGCCGCTATCCGTGCCTGATCCAGGTGCACGGCGGACCCATGACCCAGTACGGCGAGGCCTGGTTCCATGAGATGCACGTGCTGGCCGCGCAGGGCTGGGTGGTGGCGTACTGCAATCCGCGCGGAAGCTCCGGGCGCGGGCAGAAGTTCTGCAACGTGATCGAGGGCAAGTGGGGCAAGGACGACTGGGCCGACGTGCAGGCGTTGACCAACACCATGGCCCGCCGATCGTACGTGGATGCCAAGCGGATCGGGATCCTCGGCGGCAGCTACGGAGGCTTCATGACCTCGTGGGCCGTGGGTCACACGCAGCGTTACCGCGCGGCCATCACCATGCGAACGGCCGGCGACTTCTGGGTGCACTGGGGCTCGAGCGACATCGGCCACTATCGAACGAAGTACTTCGGGGGCCAGCACCCCTGGGACAACCCCATGGCCTACCATCGCGCGTCGCCGACGTACTACGCGAAGAACATCAAGACGCCCCTGCTCATCATTCATTCCGAAGGCGATCTGCGTTGCCCGATCGGCGAGGGCGAGATGCTCTTCACCGCGATGAAAGTGCTGGATCAGGCGCCGTGCGAGATGGTGCGCTTCGAGGGGGAGTTCCACGGTCTGTCGCGGGGAGGCAAGCCGCGGAACCGCGAGGAACGCCTGAAGCGAATCGTGGATTGGTTCCAGCGCTACCTGTAGAGGCGCGGCCACGCGGGGGGCAGCGCGGGGCGGGCGCCGCGCAACGGAGAGCGGCCGGCTGCGCAAGGCGGCCGGCCGCAAACCTGTCCCAGTCCTGTCGCCGCTTCGGAACGTCGGACCCGGGGTGGGTTGCGCGTTCCTCGGCGGCGCCACTCTGCTAGCGCACCAGCACGACCTTCTGCTCCGCCGCAAACGATCCCGCGCGGACCTTCACGAAGTACACGCCGGCCGAAGCCCGCGTGCCGGCCTCGTTCCGGCCATCCCAGGCAATGCGATGGAAGCCCGCGTCGTACGGTGCGTCCGCCAGCGTCTTGACGAGGCGCCCGCGCACGTCGAACGCCTGCACCAGAACCTGCGTGGATCGCGCCAGCGCCAGATCGAACGAAGGCGCCACGGCCGGGTTCGGGAACGGCGCGCTGAACGAGAAGCCGGTGGCGGCGCGCTGCAGCTCGTCGCGCGCGGACTCCACGTAGTCCTGGGTTCCGGCCAGGATCGTCCAGGTGCGCTCGAACGGCGCCACTCCCACGTGACCGGTCAGGGCGCCATCGTCCTCCAGCACGATCTCATCCAGACCGGTGGGAGTGACCGCGCGCAGAACCCAGCCGGCGGGCAGTTCGCGCTCGGTCGTGAAGTCCACGCGGTACGGCTCCCCCGTCTGATCCGAAGAGAAGACAAGCTCCCACGAGAGACCTTCACCGCGCTGCGGCTTGTAGTCCGAGAGAAGCCGAAGCTCCTGCTCGCCCACCAGCGACACCGACGCGTACCCGGAAGGCGGCGCGGGCGGATCCGAGAAGTCGAAGTCGTCCTTGTGGTCCGTAGCGTCCGGGCGGACCCCGAAGCGGTTGTCGCGGTCGGAGAACCGTCCCGCCTGCGTGGTCACGTGGACGCTCCAGCCCGGCGTTTCCTCGCGCAGCATTCCCGGGAACGCCACGGGTGCCACCGGTGCGGGCGGCGGAGTCGGGTCGATCGGGAACGTGATGGTCTGGTTGCCCGGGCCGTTGTTCTTGATCCAGTAGCCCGTGTTCGGCGAGAGCGTGGCGTTGCCGGCCAGATAGCCGGTGCCCGTCCAGCTGATGAGGTTGCGCTCCACCCCCGCGGACAGCACCAGGTTGGCGGTGGGCAGCGGGAACCCGTACGGATTGGCGATTTGGTTGAAGCCGACACCCAGCGAGACCGTCACATCGCTGGACAGTCCGGTGGAGCGGCCGGTGACCGTGACGGTGGCCGTCTCCTTGGCGATGGCCCAGAAGCCCTGTCCCGGCGTGACGTTGCGCGCGTTCGGCGGCTCGGCGTAGGTGCCCGCGGCCGGCGTGAACGTTCCGTACCTCCACTGCGAC